>CANNTZ010000001.1 GCA_947522735.1 uncultured Oscillospiraceae bacterium
CGGTTTCTCATGTTTGCTATTGCGCAGCGTTCATCCCCGCGGCGCGAAAGTGATTCTACCTTTCGCCGCGCGAGCCACCTAACGATATCGAATCCGTAAGCCACCGCGCGAAGCGCGGAGGCGAACCGCGTTCAGCGGAAGAGGTGAGTGTTTCCAAAGAGAGAGGGGAAACAGCCTGAAAGGGTGTCCCCTCTCTCTTTGGTGCGCCTTTGCTTACTTTCGTCGCAAAACGAAAGTAAGTGCCCGCGCGGCATGAGCGCAAGCCAGCGCCAAGGCGCAGTTTATCCTCGCCGATAGGCGAAAGAAAAAATCAATCATAAGAAAAACCAGAATCGCGCCCGCGCCGCGCGAGCCAGTCAGCGCACTCGATAACGTAAGCGCCTTTGGCGCGATCCGCGGCGGGCAATGCCCGCAGATATACTCGCGGGCGAAACCGGCGCAAGCGACGGTTTCTTACGTTTGCTGTTGCACAGCGTTCATCCCCGCGGCGCGAAAGTGATTCTACCTTTCGCCGCGCGAGCCAGTCAGCGCACTCGATAACGTAAGCGCCTTTGGCGCGAACCGCGGATATGCCTGCGGGCGCTTGCCCGTCTCCGCCGATAGGCGAAAGAAAAAGTCCATCATAAAGAAAAACGAAATCGTACCCGCTGGCATATTCGCGAACAAAGCCGACGGCGCAAAAAATCACCTAAAAAGCTTCGTCACATCGCTGATTGTAACAACAATCATCAAGCCAAATAATACAATCAAGCCCGCAAGATTGATATACCCCTCGTATTTGGGATCGAGCGGCTTGCCGCGGATGAGCTCCACAACAAGCAACACCAGCTTGCCCCCGTCCAGCGCCGGAAACGGCAGCAGATTGAATACTCCGAGATTTATCGTGATATACGCTATCAGCAGGAACAGCGAGTCCCAACCGTAGGACGACGCCTGCTCCACCGCCGTCGCAACGCCAACCGGCCCGGACAGCTCGCTTATCGAGTAGCGCCCCGTTACCAGCTCTATCAGCGAGACCCATACCGTCTTGATGATTGAGCCCGTCCATTCAAAGGAGTGCTTCACCACGCCCCAAAAAGTCTTTTCCACGCCGTACACCGTGAAATCCAGCGTTATCGCACGGGTTCCGTCCTTGCTCTCGCTCATCGCGAAGGGGACGCTCTTCAGCTCGACCGTCTCACCGTCGCGCACAACCGTGAAATCCACCAGCCCGTCGTCGTCTCGCACAAGCTCGAATACGATGTCGTTGTCAATGATGACGCGACGCCCGTTGATTCTTTTGATCTCGTCATATTGCCGTAGCATCGAGCTGCTGGTCGCGCCCTCGCGGAAACCGGCTATAATCCGCGTTCCGATGAGCTCTGACGAGCAGGTCAGGCCGCAGAGCAGTATCAGTCCGAGAATGATGTTCATCGTCGCGCCCGCCGCCAGCACTATCGCGCGCTTCCACCTGGGCTTTTTCATATAGGAGTTCTCGTCGTCGCTTGCGGCGTCCTCGCCCTCCATTGAGACAAAGCCGCCTATCGGGAACAGCCTTATCGCGTAAAGCGTGTCGCCAAAGCGCTTGCCGTACAGCTTAGGCCCCATTCCGAGCGCAAATTCGTTGACCTTTATCCCGCTCAGCTTCGCAGTGATGAAATGCCCCAGCTCATGTATGAAAATAAGGCACCCCAGAACAATCACCGTCTTGACTATCGTCCACAGAACGTTAAGAACACCGGACATCTACTGTATCCTCTCCATATGAAAATTTTCCGCCGCGCGCTCAGTCTCCTCGCGGATGAAGCCGTCCGCCTCCGCAATGCTCTCCGGAGTGACCGCGCGATCCCTTACATCTATATTAAAAGCTCTTTCCACTAATTCTCCGATTTGGTTGAAACCAATCTTCCCCCTCAAAAACAGCTCGACCGCCTTTTCGTTCGCACCGTTCATCAGGCAGGGATAAAGCCCGCCCATGCGCAGCGCGGTCCTGCCGATGCGCAGTCCCGGAAAAGCGTCGTTGTCCGGCTCGAAGAAGCTGAGCCGGCCGGTTTGCGCGAGAGACAGCCGCTGCACCTGCGACGGCACGCGCTCCGGATAGGTCAGCGCATACTGTATAGGTATTTGCATATCCGGCACGCCGAGCTGCGCAATGACCGAGCCGTCCACAAGCTCCACCATCGAATGAATAATGCTCTCGCGGTGGATCACCACCTCTATATTCTCCTCCGAAACGCCGAAAAGATACGCCGCTTCGATGATCTCAAGCCCTTTATTTATCAGCGTGGCGCAGTCGATGGTTATCTTGCTGCCCATGCTCCAGTTGGGGTGCCGGAGCGCCTGCTCGACAGTGACGCCCGCAAGCTCCTCGCGCGTCCTGCCAAAAAAAGGACCTCCGGACGCAGTGAGGATCACCCGCTGAAGCTGTCCCGGAAGCAGTCCCTGTATGCACTGAAAAATCGCCGAGTGCTCGCTGTCCACCGGCAGGAGCCGGACGTTATTGCTTTTTGCCGCGCCGGTTACCAGCTCTCCGCCGACAACCAGCGTCTCCTTGTTTGCAAGCGCGATATCCTTGCCCGCGTTTATAGCACAGAGCGTCGGCTCAAGCCCGCTCATGCCGACTATTGCGTTAATTGCAATGTTGCCGCGCTTCCATTGCGCCGCCTCGCACACACCCTCCTTGCCTGTTACAACCTTAACGTCAGTATCGGCGAGCGCTGTCTTAAGCTCGCGCCCCGCCCTCTCGTCGAACACCGCGACAAGCTCCGGGGCGAACTCCCTTGCCTGCTCCTCAAGCAGCTTTATGTTGCGCCCAGCCGCCAGCGCCGTCACGCGCCAGCCGAGATTTCTGCATACATTCAAGCTCTGCGTCCCCACCGAGCCGGTGGAGCCGAGCAATATGATATCCTCCAAGACCGTTTCCCTCCGAATCGTCTCAATGTATCAGCGGCAGAAAGTGTGAGTATATAAGCAGCAGCGGCGCTACGAACAGCACGCTGTCAAAGCGGTCCATAACCCCGCCGTGCCCCGGCATGATGCTGCCGAAATCCTTGACCCCGCACTGGCGCTTGATGAGCGACGCGGACAAATCCCCCGCTATCGCCATCAGCGCAACCACCGGCGCTATCAGCTCTATACGCAGATAGTCCACCGCCACCGGCGCGCCCTCTCCCACGCGTATCGCCGAATATATCAGCCCGAACAACGGCATCGATATCATGCAGGTAACAATGCCGCTTATGGCACCGCCTATGGTCTTGTTCGGGCTTATCTTAGGCGCAAGCTTGCGCTTCCCGAACAGTCGTCCGCCGATATACGCGCCGGTATCGGTCATGAACGCGCCCACGAACAGCAGCAGGATGTAGAACAGTCCCGTGCCCTCGGCGCCGTATTTGTTGCGGAAGTAGATGATTATCGACAGCGTGACCGGCACGAGCATCGAAATAAAAAATGCAAAGCCCAGCTTCTCGATGCGAAGCGTGTCAAAGCAGACCAGCAGTATCACCATCATGCCGAACGAATACGCAAAGCCCGCCACCGTCAGCATTATCGCGTGCGTGTCGTAGCTGAGGAAGGGTATACCGAGCGCCGCTGCGATGCAGAGCAGCCCCATAGCACGCGGCTTCATGCAGCCCGCGGCGCGCAGCACCTCGTATACCGCCGTCGCCGAGAGCAGCGCTATGGCTATGTTTAGCACTATAGTGTCCGCAAAGAACAGCACCGCCGCAAGCACCGCCAGCGCCACAGCCGCCGATATCAGACGTTGTTTCATTGGAGAGCCGCCTTTCCATGATGTCATATTCCGCCATAGCGGCGGTTTCTGCGATTAAATTCGGCTATCGCCTGCTCCAGCAGCTCCGGCGTGAAGTCCGGCCAGAGGGTGTCCATATAGATCAGCTCGCTGTAGGACGCCTGCCATAGCAGGAAGTTTGATAGCCGCTCCTCGCCGCTTGGGCGCAGGATGAGATCCGGGTCCGGCACTCCGGCGGTGTAAAGCTCCGATTCAAACGCGGCGGCGTCTATCTTTTCCGGGTCAAGCCTGCCGTCCGCCGCCTTTTGAGCAAGCTTGCGCGCGGCGTGCAGTATCTCGTCCCTGCCGCCGTAGTTTATCGCAATGAGCGTCGTAAGCCCCTGGCGTTCGCGTGTATTTTCCTCGAGCCGTGCAATAAGCCGACGCATGTCCTCGTCAAGCGCCGACAAATCGCCGATAAAGCGCGCGCGGATGGTTTTCGAGCGCGTATAGCTGGAGGTCAGATACTCCTTGAACAGCTTCATCAGCGACGATACCTCGGCCTCCGGGCGCGACCAGTTCTCGGTGGAAAAGGCGTAGACCGTCAGATACTTCACGCCGATCTTATCGCAGTATTCCGCGATGTTCTCAAAGGTTTTGGCTCCCTGTCTGTGGCCGTAGCTCCTTGGCATACCGCGCTTTTTCGCCCAGCGCCCGTTGCCGTCCATGATTATCGCGATGTGCACCGGCACAGGACGCGCCGCCTGTGCCGGTGTCCTGTATTTTACGTTATCTGTCTGTGCCAAAATGCTCTCTCCGTCCGGCGCTGCCGGTCATATTTCCATGATCTCTTTCTTCTTCGCCGCCGCGATGCTGTCAATCTCCTTGCAGAACTTGTCGGTGAGATCCTGGATGTCCTTCTCGTAGTTCTTCAGGTCGTCCTCGGTTATCTCCGACGCCTTCTTCTGCGTCTTGAACTTATCGACCGCGTCGCGTCTGATGGAGCGGATTGCAACCTTGGAGTCCTCGGCGGTTTTGTCGACCTTCTTGCTCAGCTCTTTTCTGCGCTCCTCTGTAAGCGGAGGAAACACAAGGCGGATGACCGAGCCGTCGTTCTGCGGATTGATTCCGATATCCGAGGCGAGTATCGCTTTCTCTATGCTCTTGAGGGTGGTGCGATCCCACGGCTGAATGACAAGGATGCGCGCCTCCGCGACGGATACCGCCGCCATCTGGTTGATCGGAGTCGGCACGCCGTAGTAGTCCACCTCAAGCCTGTTGAGCACTGCCGCGTTCGCGCGTCCCGCCCTTATCGCAGCATACTCCTGCTCCAGCACGGAAATGGTTTTTTTCATCTTCTCGTCGTAGGGAATAAGATGCTGTTTCATTTTGTTTCCTCCTGTATTTTATATTGGTGAATTTATTTTTCGGGCAAGCGCCCGGCGGGCAGCGCCTGCAAGCATATTCGCGGACGAAACCGGCGCAAGCGACGGTTTCTTACGTTTGCTGTTGCGCAACGTTCATCCCCGCGGCGCGAGCGTTAATTTTATCTTTCGCCGCGCGAATAAGTCAATGCACTCGATAGCGTAAGGTCCCCGCAACGCGAAGCGTGAGGACGACCGAACCGCGGATATATCACCGGGCATTGCCCGGCCGCGGCGGGCAGCGCCCGCTGGCATGTCCGCGGGCGAAACCGGCGCAAGCGACGGTTTCTTACGTTTGCTGTTGCACAGCGTTCATCCCCGCGGCGCGAAAGTGATTCTACCTTTCGCCGCGCGAACCAGTCGGCGCACCTGATAACGTAAGCCACCGCGCGAAGCGCGGAGGCGAACCGCGTTCGGTCGAAAGATGAGAGGAGATCCAAGGGGAGAGAAGAAAACCGCCCGAACGGTTTTCTTCTCTTTCCTTGGTGCGCCTTTGCTTACTTTCGTCATGCACACACACGCATAAATGCGTGTAAAAGTAAGTGCCTGCCCGGCACGAGGGCAAGTCAGCGCCAAAGGGCAGCTCATCCTCGCCAAAGGCGAAAGAAAAAGTTAACCACAAGAAAAATCAGAATCACCCCAACTCCGCGCAAGCCAGTCAGCGCACTCGATAACGTAAGCGCCTTTGGCGCGATCCGCGGATATGCCTGCGGGCGCTGCCCGCCCTCGCCGATAGGCGAAAGACAAAGTCAACCATAGGAAAAAAACAGAATCACCTCAACTCCGCGGGAATAAGTTAACGAAACCGATAACGTAAGGTCCCCGCAACGCGAAGCGTGAGGACGACCGAACCGCGGATATGCCTGCGGGCGCTTGCCCGCCGCGGATATATCACCGGGCATTGCCCGGCGGAGGGCATATCAGTGGGCATTGCCCTCTTCCGGGAGCTGCCCGGAGGATGAGACAATGGTGCCGATTTGTTCACCCATAATGGCGCGATAAATATTGTCCGGCTCGCGGACGTTGAATACGAGGATGGGAATGTTGGTGTCCTTGCATAGCGCCGCAGCGGTGCTGTCCATGACCTTGAGATCGTGCTCAAGCACCTCCTTGAAGCCAAGACAGTCGTACTTGACGGCGGTTGGATCGGTGTGCGGGTCCTTGTCGAAAACGCCGTCAACGTTGGTCGCCTTGAAAACGATGTCGGCGTCGATCTCAGCCGCGCGCAGCGCCGCCGCCGTGTCGGTGGAGAAGAACGGGTTGCCGGTTCCGGCGCCGAATACAACGACGCGGCCTTTTTCGAGATGCCGCACCGCGCGGTTGCGGATGTACGGCTCTGCAATGGTCTGCATCGGTATCGCTGTCTGTACGCGTACCGGCACGTCCTGCTTCTCAAACGCGTCAGCAAGCGCCAGCGAGTTGATAACCGTCGCGAGCATACCCATGTGGTCGGCCCTTGTCTTGTCCATAGCGCCGCCGGAGCGTCCGCGCCAGAAGTTGCCTCCGCCAACGACTACGGCTATCTGCGCACCTGCGTCCACGCACTTTTTGATGCTCGCGCAGATAGTCTGCACAACGTCGTAATCCAGTCCGAACTGTTTATCCCCGGCAAGCGCCTCGCCGGAAAGCTTGATGAGAACTCTTTTATAGCGCAAACCCATAATGCTCATCCTCCGTATCTGTTTTAATCCTCGAACGCGTCTTCTCAAGGATATCCAGTATTTATTTTACACTAATCCGACCGATATGTAAAGTCCTATTTTTGTACTGCGCGTTAAACCGCTTTAAGATTTTCTTAATGAATGTCATAACTCAATATTAAGAATGTGACTGTATACTTTGACTATACGATATCCGTGTGTGAGGTGTTCATATGAAAATTCTTGAATATGTCAATTTTACGATTGCTCTGCTGTTCACTGTTTGTTATTTATACCAATTCCTTTATATCCCCGTCGCTTTCGTCTCCAGAACGAGACGTTACGCTCGCGGCTCTACCGGGATGCTGAACCGCTACGCCGTACTAATCTGTGCACGCAACGAAGCGGCGGTGATAGCCGAGCTGCTCGAAAGCCTGAGCGCCCAGACCTATCCCGTCGATAACATCACCGTCTTTGTCATGGCGGACAACTGCACCGACGATACCGCCGCCATCGCCCGCGGCTGCGGCGCCACCGTCTACGAGCGCTTCAACGATAAGCTCGTCGGCAAGGGCTACGCGCTGGATACGCTGCTGCAAAGCGTCAAGAGTGACTTTGGCGACGTGTTCGACGCCTACTTCGTCTTTGACGCCGACAATATCCTTGAACGCGACTATATCGAGCAGATGGATCGCACCTTCTGCGACGGCTACGAGATCGTGACAAGCTATCGCAACTCCAAAAATTACGGCGACAACTGGATATCCGCCGGTTACGCGCTGTGGTTCCTGCGCGAATCGCGCTATCTCAACCACGCGCGCCACACCCTTGGGACAAGCTGCGCCGTCTCCGGCACCGGCTTCATGTTCAGCCGCGGAGTGCTGCTGCGGCAGGGCGGCTGGCCGTATCACCTGCTGACCGAGGATATCGAGTTTTCCGTCGCGAGCATCATCGACGGCGAACGCGTCGGCTTCTGCCCGGACGCGGTGCTCTACGACGAGCAGCCCACCTCCTTCCGGCAGTCGTGGCGGCAGCGGATGCGCTGGGCAAAGGGCTATTTACAGGTGTTCTTCAAATACGGAGCAGGACTCGTCAGCGGGATGTTTCGCGGAAAATTCTCCTGCTTTGATATGAGCATGGCAATAATGCCCGCAATAGTGCTGACGGTCGCCGGCTTTCTCGCAAGCGCGGTGCTGACGGTGAACGGCCTGTTACACGGCGAGGATATCCTCATCGCCGTGCGCTCCGTCGCGCAGAATCTGACGAGCGCCTATCTTGTGCTGTTCGCAATCGGCTTTATCACAACCCTCACCGAGTGGGACTGCATCCGCACAACCCCGCAGAAAAAGCTGCTCTATACCATGACCTTCCCGCTTTTCATGTTCACCTATATTCCCATCTCCTTCTGCGCTCTGTTCGCGCGCGTCACATGGAAGCCGATAGAGCACCGCGTCTCCGGTCGCGCTCTGCTGGACAACAACAATCACGCAGCTTGACAACGCATACCTATATTGTTCACTCCGTCCTGCCGCAGACAAGCTCTGCGGCAGATTTTTTTCCGCAAGGTTCCCGGAAATATCCGGCAAAATCGCCCGTCCGGCCGCGCTGCGCTCCCCAAAAAGCGGCTTGATAAGCCGTATTGCGCCGTCGTTGGTGACTTTCCGCCGCTGGAATATACCGGACGCACGCACAGTCATTTCCATTGACGCGGAGCGCGGCGCAGAGCTATAATACACTCACAGGGGAAAATGACAAAACAGAAACAAATATTACATAATAATGACTTTCCCTTTACAGCGGATACCGGAGAGCGTCCGCACAAAAACTTTACGGAGGAGATCATTATGAAAAAACTCATCGCACTCACTGTGGCGCTTGTGCTGTCGCTTGGACTTGCAACCACCGCCTTTGCCGCAGTTTACAACGGCGGACAGTTGCTCAACGACACTATCAGCGACGAGGAGGCGGTCTATCACGTCCGCAGCTTCGACAGCTACGACACTCTCAAGCTCTGGGCTTACTTTGACGGCGGCCAGCAATCTCAGACCTTCACCTTTCAGGAGAGCGACGGCTCTCCCGCCTATCTGAAATACAACGATGAGCCGGTCAAATACAGCGGCAGCAGCACCGGCTATAAGCTGACAAATAACGCCAAGTACGTCTCGTCGATGTCCTTCTCGTTCGTGCCGGCGTGGTTCAGACAGGAGGGCGAAAAATACGTCTCCTGCAATGCGGGCGACGAGGGCGCGGTGCAGCTCATCGGCGGCATCAGCATCAGCGTGACCCCGGTAGACTTCGTTATCTCGGAGGACGTGACGGTCAACGGCTACTTCTACATGTGGGACAACATGGCCGCAAGCACCGAATATCTCAACGTCTGCTATTTTGAGCTGGAGCTGCGCAATCATTACGTGGCAAACAAGGACATTGCCAACGCCGCCGCGATGAACCGCAGCCTGCTCATACGGCGCTATCACGGAGCGTCCGGGGACAAGGTCGATCCGGCCTATGTCGTAAAGACCTCGCAGTTTGCAACCATCACCCGCGCGCTCACGCCGATTACGTTTGAATATGACGGGCTTTGCACCGTCAAGCTCACTGATGCGATGATACAGGAGGGCATAAACTTCAAGTACGATCAGGATATCTCCAACGAGCTCATCTATGCGAATCCTAAGGCGCACATGTACGCGCTCAACTTCCTCTCCGAGCAGACGCTGCGCTCCGACGCAGCCGTGACCATCACGGCGGAGATAGCGCCCGAGCTCGGATATAACACGACGGACAAGAGCCAGCCGGTCTATCTCTACTATTCCAGAGACGGCAAGAGCTACGTTGAGGCCGGACGCGGCGATCTGAAGGACGGCAGCCCGGTGTTTAATATCGCCAAGGGCAACCGGCTGGGCTATCTGCTCATCTCGGACAGCGCGATAATCTCCGCGCAGTCTGACGAGAACGTCAAGCCCTCCGGTCAGGACAAGCAGAACGCAAACACCGGCGCAAACGGCATGGTCAGCGCGGCTGTGGCGCTGGCGGTGGTATCGCTTGTCGCGGCAGGCGCGGTCTGCGTCAAGCGCGCGGGCCGCTGACCGGTCTTAGCGCCGTCTCTCCGCGGCGCGAGCGGTTCAAGCCGCGCAGCCATGTCCGTCAGCGCGGCTGCGCGGCAAAACGCAAAAACACGGCGGAGGATATTTTCAAATCCTCCGCCGTGTTTTTTTGTTATTTTCAAAATTCGTCCCAGACAAATTCCCCCGCGAACTCGACGACCTCGCCGTTGAACTTGCATTTGAACAGATAAACCCCGTAAAGCTCCTCGCTCTCAGCCGGGTCGGTGCAGACGCCCTGGAAATCATACAGCGAGCTTCCGCTCTGTATTGCCCACTGCATCATGCTCCACTGCATCAGATCGTTCGGGTGAAGCTCGCGGTAATCGTTGGACGAGCCGCCATAGATATGCGCGGTCTTGCCCGCGTAGGTGACGGTTATCGCGCCGGAGACCGGCTTATCGTCGTAATAGCACATGTAAAGCCGGATGTCGTCGCCATAGACGTCGAGAAAATTCTTGAGATAGGACTTCGGACGTATCGAAAAGCTCTGGCGCTCGCCGGTCTTGGCGTAGACCTCGTAGAAATCGTCTATCCTCGAGCTGTCGCAGATCTCGCATTTTACGCCGCGGCGCTGCGCAAAGCGGATGTAATAGCGCGTCTTGCGGTCAAAATGCAGGAACAGCTCCTCCTCCGTCTTGCCGGAAAGCCCCGTGAGCATATAGTTTTCGCGCGTCTGTATTGTCTGATGGAACTTTGCGCCCGGCGTAAATTTGAAGCCGACCGACGTGAACGTGTCGATAGCCCTCTGGTCTGACGCCAGAATATACGGATCCACCTTGAATACGTTGGCGTTCCACTCCCGGCCAAGCTGCTTTGCGCCCTCAAGCAGATCCGCTATGGCGTCCGGGTCATAGTAGTCGCACAGCGGCCCGCGCGGAGCGTACATCAGCGCATATCCGTCTTTTTTCGCATTCGGCATTATCAGCACGAGCATCGAGCCTGTTATGCGTCCGGCTCCGTCCTCCGAGACCACGACGGCGCTCTCCCAGTTCGGCTTCACTTTCGGCCAGCGTATCGACTGCGTAAAGCTGCCGTTGGGGTGGTTCTTCACAAAGCTCTCGTATTCGTCGTAGCGCTCCGGTGTGAGTATACGCATTTTTTTGATCGTCCCTTGCGTTTTATTTTCGCGTTTTATTTTTCGATAGCGCTGTTTTCGGGCCTTTCCTCCGCCTTTATAGGCTTGCGGGCGCCGCCGGTGTGGTTTTTCTTTGCGCGGAACCACGCAAGCACATTATAAAACCTGTGCTTGGCGGTGTTGGCGGTGTTGAACAGCCATGTGTAGAACGGGCTAACCACGTAGTCAAATTCGCCCACGTAGCCGAGGATTTCTCCGTTGAAGCCTTTCTTGAAGCGATAGACGCCGATCATCGGGCTGGCGGGATCCGCGTTGACGGGGATGCCGAGGAAGTCGTAGAGGAAGCAGTTGCTCTCGATAGCCCAGCGTATCATCGACCACTGCATCAGATAGTTCGGCATGACGTTTCTGTACTTATTATCCGACGCACCGAAAACGTACCATGTCTTTCCGGCGAACTGCACGCAGATAGCTCCGGAGACGGCCTGTCCCTCGTAGAAGCACATATAAAGGCGCAGCTTGTCGCCGAAGACGTCCATCATGTGCTCAAAATATTCCATCGGGCGCGGGATGAAGTTGTCGCGCACGGCGGTGATCTTCATCAGGCGGTAAAACTCGGGGACATATGACTTGTCACAGACGCGGCACTCGACGCCGTGCTTCATCGCAACGCGGATGTTGTAGCGCGTCTTTTGGGTGAAGCTCATCAGCACCTCGTCCTCGGTCTTGCCGTAGATGTCGGTGAGGCCGTAGTTAAAGCGGACCTGAATTGTCTCAAAATCCTTTTTCCCCGGCTCATAGGTGAAGCCGAGCCTTGTAAACCGGCTGATGGTGTCCTCGTCGGTCTCGCGGACACAGGGATCCACCTTTATCAGAAAGCCCTGATGGCGACGCGCCACCTCGCGCGCTCCGTCAAGCAGGTCCTGCATGACCTTTTCGTCGTGATAATCGCAGACGGGACCGTGCGGAGAATACAGCAGCCGCTTGCCGAACACGGGCAGCTTCTGCATGAGGATGAGCATCGCGCCGACGATTTTTCCATCCTCGCCGCGCGAAACGACAATCTCGTGCCCCCAGTTGGATTTTAGCTTTATCCATTCCAGCGACTGGGTAAAATTGCCGTTTCTGTGCCAGGTTTCCCCGGCAAACTCCTCAAACTCCCGATAGTCTTCCCTTGCAAGTATCTCCATTTCCTGTGCCGCCTCCGATAATTATAGCAGCCGTACCTCAATACGGTATGTATTTGTCAACAGACGCCTGAGCGGCCTCGATATCCTCGACCGCCAGATAGATTATATATTCGCCCTGAGTGTATATCACGGCTTTCTTCATTATAGCATAGGCGTTGTTGACGTCGTAGTGCTCGAAAAATGCGGTACGGGAATCCTTCCACTGCCGGAGCTGTTCGAGTATAGTTTCCCGGCAGCCCTCGGCGGGCTTGATTATGCAGACGTCCTGCACGCCGTAGATACCGCTGGTGTAGAGCACGCGGTATTCCACGACGTCCTCGGGCTCGATGAGGAATATGTCGTGCAGATCTTTGTCGTTGGCAACGCATATCCCGCGGCACACGTCGTCCGCGTATATCTCGCCGATAATTCTGCCTATGTTTGTTTCGGTGGCGCGCATGTTCACGCTCGCGCCCAATATCGGCTCCGCCTCCACGGCGTCCTCCGCCTCTCCGGAGGTAAAGGGAAGTATCTCGGCGGCCTCCGCCACCTGCGAAATGTTCTTCACAAGGTTGCACCCGCCAAAAACAGTAATAGCAAGCAGTAATATTACCGCAAGTATAATATTTACAATTCTCCCTGACACGATTCGGTCGCTCCTTTCGCAGGGAAATCTCAGCGCGCCCGCATCATTTGCGGCGGCGCTGTAAAAGCAATCACTATTAATTATACTTATTTTTGCCGCAAAGTCAACCTTTAGGCGCCATGCTTTACAGATATTTAAGGATTATCACAAAATAAGGGGCCGGTTCCGTCCGACCGACCCCTTGTTCTTCCTGAAAATCAGATGTAATTCTGCGGATTGACCGCTACGCCGTTGATCTGTATCTCGAAGTGACAATGAGTTCCCGTGGCGCGTCCCGTCATTCCGACCGCGGCGATCCTCTGACCCTGGCTCACGAAGTCGCCTGCGCTGACATAGACGTTGCTGCAATGCGCGTAGAGCGTCGCAACGCCGCCGCCGTGGTCGATCTTCAGGTGCAGGCCGTAGCCATAGTAAAGGCGCTTGACGAAGACGACGGTGCCGGGCGCCGCAGCGTAGATATCGGTGCCGCGCGGCGCGGCGATATCAAGCCCCGAGTGACCGACATAGCCCCTAAACCTACAGCTTATGTAGCCGCCGTTGACAGGCCAGATGAACGCCGTGGAGACGCTGCCGCTGCCTGTCGAGGCCGAGCCGTTGCCCCTGTTGCCGGAGGGCTTTGGCAGATATGTACCGACGCTGAGCACCTGATTCACCGGCGCGGTTATCTCGGTGGTGGATATTACCGTGCGCTCCACCTCGACGCCGTCGATATACACGACGTCCGCGACCTGCTCGCTGATGCCGGGAATACCCTTGGATTTAACCGTGGTCACGCCGTTGTATACCTTTGGATCGCTGACCTTATCGGTGCCGAACGGAACCTCTATCTCATAGGTCTCGCGGCGGGTCACCTTGATTCCGAGGAACGGCTCGGACTTGGAGATGAGCACCTCGTCGCCGCCGTAGACATGATCCATTATGCCGGGGTTTAGCGCAACGAGATCGGCAAGCTTCATATTGTTCTTGTTCGCTATCCTGATGGGCGAATCGCCCTTGACGACGGTGTAGTACCGCTCGCCCTCGACCTCGCTGTCAAGCTGCTGCTCGATTGTGCTCAGCGGCAGGATGGAGGTGGAGGGATAGATGCCCTCCGAAAGACGTATCTTGTTGACAAAGGAGACGGTCTCGCCCGCTGTCCCGGTGCGGTATTGATCAAGCCGCGCGTCAAGCGCGTTCAACAGCGCGTCCATGTCGTCGGTCGCGCCGATGAACTGATCGTCGATATACAGCCCGTAGGCGGTCTGCACATCGTTTCCGGAGGCGCTGATTATCCTGTTTGCAAGCGCTTCGGTCGAGGTGAACTTGTCCTTGTCGATGACGCAGAGAGTAAAGCGCGGGATAGAGTCGCTCGGCTGGAGATAGACCTCGTTGATGACGCGGTCGCGTACTATGCGCTCCGCCTCGTCAAAGCCGGTCTCGTTCTCGACGTAACCTATTATCTCGCCGTCATATTCCACCGCAAAGGCGAATGTGAGAGAGTTGAAATAGCGGATTACCGTCACGAGCAGCAGTGCCGCCAGAACCGGCGCCGCATAGTTGAACAGCGTCGCGATAATGTGCAGCAGCGGCTTGATGCAGGTCCAGAGCATGAGCGGCGTCTCGCGGATGAGCGCTACAAAACGGCTCCTGCCGGTTTGCTCCGCCTCTCTTATGCGGGTTACGCACATCTTCAGCTCGACGCGCGCGCCGTGGAACAGCGCGGTGCGGCGGCTCCAGAAGTTGAGCCAGTGCAGCTTGAAGCGCGCCCAGAAGCGGTGCCAGCTATCTCCGGCATCGTCCATTATCTCAAGATAGCGCCTGCGGCAGCTCCGGCGCATCCGGCGCGAGCTTCGCAGCAGCTTTGCGCCAAGGATGTACAGCGAGCGATAGATACATTTGTAAAAGCTTCCGAACGCCCTTTTGACTGCGTATGCCGCCCTGACCAACGCCTTACCGACACGGGTCAGGATGAAACGGTCGAGCAGCTTTTCCACAGCGGCGTGCAGCCGTGAGAAAAAGGCCGCAATGAGCGCAAAGAACCGCGCCAAAAAAGCACCGACGGCGGCAAAAAAAGCGCGCTGCTTTCCCGCGCCGTCGCATAGAGCGGCGGCTTTCTTTTCGGTATCAGCCTGTGCCTTGTTGGTTTTATTGGTTTTTTCGGTGTTTTCAATGCTTTCAGCGCCGGCGGAAGTCCTGGCTGCACCGCCGCGCTTTCTGGTATATGTGATGCCGATCATCTCCCCAGAGATAATAATTGTTCTTATTATAATACATTTTCCTATTTGACGCAATCTAACACGGAGCACTTTTACAGAAAGTTAAATAAATACCCGCATTTTTGTTGTGTGATATTACAACTTTTGCCTTTAATGAAGAAAAATTCCCCTTGTCACACCGTTTTTCAGTCCTCCATAGCAATGCAGACGGCGGCGTAATCGCCGATCTGCTCCGACAGCCTCGCGGGCAGAATATTGCAGCGCTCAAGCGCGCCGGGCAGACATTCGCGCTCGATAACCGGCAGGATGTGCGGCAGCAGCAGGCCGGTGGAGCGCGGGTAGATTCCTCCGAGGACGATGCGCTGCGGGTCGAGGACGTCGATAAGCACGCTCAGGCACTGCCCGAGGCGTTGGCCGCAGACCGCGTAGGTTTCGAGGGCGGCGCTGTCCCCCGCGTCCGCGGCGTCTGCGATGGTCTTTGCGGTTATCGCGGCACGGTCGTCGCTCCAATATGACGGCCTTTCGCCGTTTTGATAACGCGCAAGCCCTATAGTATAGCCGAGCTGCGCGATGCCGCCTCCGCTGCAAAAGCCCTCGAAGCTCCCCGGCTTGCCGTAGCCGGAGGGGCCGAACGCCTCCGCACGGACATGCCCGATCTCCCCGGCGCGGTCCGAGCTGCCGGAATATAGTCTGCCGCCGAGGATAAGTCCCGCGCCAAGCCCAGTGCCGAAGGTGAGAAATACCATGCTGTCACAGCCGCGCCCTGCTCCGTAGCGCCATTCCGCTACGGCACAGGCGTCGGCGTCGTTGCGCAGCTTTGCCGGTACGCCGAAGCGCTCGCGCAAAATGGTGCAGACCGGCACCTCGTCCCACGAGGGCAGGTTGGGCGGACGCTTTATCACGCCTGTGGCCGAATCCAGCGGCCCGCCGCAGCTCACGCCGATGCTCTCGAAGCGCGCTACGCCCTCAAATTCCGTCAGTATCCCGCAGAAGCGCTCTATTATCGCGTAGGGGTCGCCGCCGTACTGCGTGGCGAAGCGCTCCTTTTTGAGTATCACGATATCGTTCTCGTCCGCCGCGGCGAGTATCACCGCACACTTTGTGCCGCCGATGTCGATTCCGGCAAATATTCTTCTATTACCCATACAAAGCCCTCCAAGTCATGTTAAGGTAACTTTGTTTATTATTTTAACATATCACGCACAGCTTTGCAAGAAAAACAGACGGGAGAGGAACGAGCCTCTCCCGCCATGCATACATGTTCGCCATATATTCGCTCAGAAGCGAAGAACTATCTCTGCATGACCGTCGAAATCCGGGATGGTCACGGTCTCGGCGGAAGCGTCGTAGACGCCGCCAGAGACGCTCGACGCGCGCAGTCCAAACGGGTGCGGCACGCGAACCGTAACTCTGTCCGGCGCTTTCCCGCCGTTCGGCTCAAGCGCAATACGCGCCCTTATCTCGCCGCGCTCGGCCTCCGGAGCCAGCTCAAACGAGAGCCGTCCGAAGCGCGAGGCAAGTCCCTCGCAGCGGATGACGCCGCCGTCCTCGAGCCACGCCCTCGGCACTCCGCGGAACAGCGCGAGCTCGCCGTGGTCGTCCATGAACAGCATCCAACGGCAGCGCATGAGGAACCAGCCCTCCTCATGAGTCTTGTGTGGGCTGACCTGATACATGTGCTCCCAGAAGGTGTAGGTCTCGCGGTCTGCAATGGCGGCCATGTTGTTGTAAAATTCGCGCAGGAACGCACCCACCTCGCCGAGCTTGAGATTGTTGTAGGGGTGCGGCGTGTAATAGGGCTGGGAAAAGCTGACGTTGTCGGTGGCAAGCACGTCCGCCATCACGTTTTCGATGAAGCGCGCATAGACGCTGTCCGGCTCGAGCACGCCGAACATCGTGTTGTAAATACCACCGCCGCAGCGGTTGTCCTCGATCACCATCGAGCCGTGGGTATACGCCCTCGTGCCGTTTGCGAACAGGCACTCAAGCCCCATGTTGCCCTTGTCGGCGCACAGTCCGATGCTTGGGCACCAATAGCCGCTGGAGAGCGGGACGACGGGACCCACAGCAAAGCCCTCGCGTATGGACTCCAAAAGATCCTCCCTGAATCTCTCTGCAAACGCCCCGATGCGCCCGGAAGCCTCCGGGTCGATATCGGCCAAGACGTCTGCACAGCTCCGCAGACCGCCGTAGGTGGTGCAGTTGAGCATGAAGTTGCGGTGCTCCTTCGCGCAGTCGGCAAGCTTGCCGCGCAGCATCCCGTATCCGTGGCCCCTGATCGATTCGTCGCAGCTCTCCTGCGCCCAGTTGATTATATAGTCGCAGCCGCGTATCAGGTTGTCCTTTATCGAGCGCAGCCAATCGACGTCGTGCCAGTATTTATAGTGCTCGGCGGCATTCCACAGCCCCAGTCCCGTCTCGGACATGTAGTTGGAAAAGTTCTGCATGAAGCCGTCCGGGCGCTGCTTTTTGATGAAATACATCACCGCGCGCTCGGCAAGCCTTCGGTCGCCGCTCATCTCCAGATACTGTATCACCGGCGTGCTCTCGGTGCCGATAGGCGTATATACTCCGCAGACCGGCGCTACCGGCCCGTCAGGCTCGCTGCCGAAGCAGACGAGATCGAAGTGGAGATAGCCCGCCTTCATCATTTCCTCTATGCGTCTTTCCGGCAGCGACACGGAGGCCATGCGGGAGAGCTTTTCCTCCCAGAAGGCCGTGCACTCGGCAAGCTTCTCGTCGAAATCCGTCTCTATGAGCGCCTTTGCGCGTTCGAGCGGTATCGGGCGGTGTGGTATCTTGCAGACATATTCCGCCTTTTCGCCCGGCATCAGCAGCACGCTGGAATCAACGCCGGAGAAGGGTCTGCCGTTGAGCGTTGCGGTGAGAAAGACGTTTCCGGTCGAGTTGAAGCGGCAGATGCCGTCCTCGAAGGAGGCGTCGCAGATGCTCAGCTCGGTTATCGGATGGACATTTGGCTGCGGCAGGCGCATGAAGCAGTATTTCGGCGCGCTTGAGGTGTTGATCGCCTCCACGCGCAGATAGAGCACCGTCTCGTCGTCGCGGAAGATGTCGCGGTCGTGATACAGCTCGGTCTCGGCCTGCTGCTCAGGCGTGCGCGGCGTCGGCGATACGGCGTACTTGTCCGCAACGAGGTAGTTCGTGCCGCGCAGCGTTTGCGCCGTGAGCGGCGCGCGCTCGTTGGTTACGAACAGCTTGTGCTCATAGCGAATATCGTCGTCAGGGCTTATGACGTTCAGGATAGGCAGGTAGCCCTTTTCCAGCCGCCGGGTCAGCTCGTACCGGCAGCCAAGGCCGCGTCCGGCGAAATAGTCAAACTCGACCGGCGCGTCTCCAAGCTCCGGATATGTCACGCGGGTGTGATGATACATCGGCGTGATGGTATCCCAAAGCTGGCTGTCGCTGACGACCTGCCTCGGCGATACCTCGAACATCCTGACGTCGCGGCTAAGCCCGAGCCACGTCGGAGCGCGCATGTTTTTGGTTTTCGCCGCCGCCGTTTCAAAGCTCTCCTCCGGCTCGGCAGCAAAGCGTTCAAGACGGCTTGCCAAGCCCCTTGCGTCGATGTCCTCGACGATATCCTCATAGCTGCGCAAATCGTCCGCCTCGGTGACGGCGACCTCGTATTCGCGTATGATTATCGGAAATTCGCGGCGGACGTCGCGCACGAAAAAGCTGAACGGATTCTCGCGCGCCCTCACGGTGACCACGCTTCCGAAAGCGCCCGGCTGAGCCATCTCGCCCTCTATTGCGAAATCGAGCCGCCGCCCGTCCGCCGGGAGCGCAAACGCGCCCGTATCGAGCCGTCCCGCGTTGGTAAGCTCAAGCGTGCCGGACATGCCCGGCTTGCGCCAGATTACGGATATTTTTTTCATAAAGTCAATAACCTTATCGATAGTTTTATTTCAGGAAAGCCCCGAAAGAACCGGAGGCCCGCGAAAAAGGGCTTGGTCACGCGTTCTTTTCGCACGGGCGTCCTTGGCTCGTGGGTTTATTAAGGTTGAGCCGCGGCTTTTATGACCGCGGCTCTTTCAGAATCAGGCGTTCAGAGCCTCAGGGATCGATGCCGAGAGCCTCGCACTGCTTCTGGTGCTCCGCGGTGTAAGCCGCCTCGACCTCGGCAACGCCGAGCGCTTCGATCTCGGCAAGGCATGCGCTGTAGATGGAGTTGAACTCATCGTCGCTCTTCGCCGTTATCATCTTCATTCCTGCGGTGCGGCAGGAGTCGTTGACCTTGGTGTTTATGACCGCAAGGTCGGAGCCGGCCTCAATGGCGTCGCCAAGCGCGGCAAAGCCTTCCTCCCATGGGTCGGTGACATACTGTGCGCCAAGGCGCTTGTCGTTGACCTCGACGGTCTTGCCGGCGGGAGTAATGAGCGGATTGAGCAGACCCTCCCAATACGAGGTGTTGCACCAGGGCGCCCAGTTGCCGGTGACGCGGTAGGTGGTAACATAATTCTCAAGGCTTGCAGCGGCGGCCTCGGCGCGCTCAGGATCGTGAGCAATGGTGCCGTCGTCGTTATACCACCACGCGGTGTTCTCAATGCCGCACATGATGACCTTCTGTCCCTCGTCAGTGAAGAGGAACTCGAAGAATTTCAGTATGCGGTCGGGGTTTTCCGCATTCTTGGTGATGAGGGTGGATATGCTGCCCTTCGAACGGGTGTAGTCGGATTTCCACGCAACGCCCTTCTTCTGTATCGGTCCGACATCGACGTACAGCTTGCCGCTGTCCTCGCCAAAGTTCTGGGCAAGGGTGGTGTTGATGGTGTTGTAGACGGTATAGGTCGCCTGAAGAGTGGCGCCGTAGTTCGCGGAATAGAGCTTGGTGTTCTGCGCGGAGGTGTCATCGGTCAGCTGGTTGTCGGTGATGACGCCCGCACGGTAGAGCTGGTTGAGCCACGAGAGATACTCGACGTAGGCGGGGTCATACATGAAGAACTTCACGGTTCCGTCGTCCTGCGGATAGGTGCCGGAGAGATGGCAGCCGAAGGTGGAGCGCATGTGTGTAAAGAGCGTTCCGCGCGGGTCGCCGTCAAAGAGCTGGACGGGATCAAGATCCGGATAGTTCGCCTTTACGAACTTGAGGTACTCGGTGAAGGTGTCAAGGTCGGTGATGTCGTCCTCGCCGAACGCCTCAAGGGTGTCCTCGCGGCAGAAGATGACGTTGAACATCGCGGTGCCGCCGGAGGGATAGTTGCCCATCTCCTTGGATTCCTCGGCCCAGTCCTTATGATACGCGAATCCGACATACTTCCAGAGCACGCCATTCTCATCGGCGTGGTTGACGAGCATCGACTCGGGGATAAGCTCCCACATCTTGGGCGCATACTGATCGATAAGCTCAGTCCACGAATAGACCAGTCCGCCGGAGATCATCTGGTTGATATAGGTGTTGTTGTAGCCGTCGAATACGACGCAGTCGGGATAGGTGCCGGAAGCGATCATCGCGCCGGCAAGCTCATCCTGCGTGCCGCTCGGCATGTCTATATTCATCGTGCCGCCGGTGCGCTCGGTGATGTACTGATAGATGTCGATGTTGGTGTCCCAGCCGCCCTCGACACCGCCCTTGGCCCACGCCCATACGCCGGGCCACCAGACGGTGAACTCAAACGGAGAGGTGTCCTCCTCAAATTCCCACGTATAGGTGGTGGGCTCGCCGGAGGAGCTTTCGCTTTCCTTGCTTGAGCTTTCAGCCTTGCTCTCGGACGACTTGTCGCTCTGCTGCGTGTCGCCGGAGCAGCCCGCAAACAGGCTGACGATAGTGAGCAGTGCCAGCACCAGTGCCAACACTTTACGATAATGTTTCATTCCCAATAAAACCTCCTTTTTGTGTTACGGGATCAGTTTTTTATCTGTCATATTCCAAATTCCCGGAACGGCCGTTTTCCGGAAACAATGGATATGCGAGCAGTGCCCGGTGGACAGTATCCGCCGGGATAGCCATGCGCAGGCAGCGCCCGCTGCATGAGCGCGGAGCAAATCGGCGCAAGAGACGGTTTTCCGGGCTTTTCAAACCGCTGAGCCCATCCCCCGCGCCACAGAAATCATTGGAGCTCGCCCGCCGGACGTCAACCCTTCAGTGAGCCTACCATGATTCCCTTGACAAAGTGCTTCTGAAGAAACGGATAAACACAGATAATGGGTATCGCCGCAACCATCATGGACGTCGCCTTGATGGATTCAACGTTTGGATTGTATCCCATGCGCGCGAGATTTGCCGCGAGCGTGCTTCCTGCGGACATCAGCTTCTGCACCTGCGAGGCGTCGCGGATAAGCTCGACAAGCTGCATTTGCAGCGTCATGAGCTTGCGGCCGCCGTAAAGCATCGTATCGAACCAGGAGTTCCATTGCCAAACGGCGACGAATAGTCCGATGGTCGCGAGCATCGGCACCGATACCGGCAGCACGATGCGGAAAAAGATAACGTAGTCGTTTCCGCCGTCAATGCGGACCGATTCCTCAAGCTCCGGAGGGATGCCCTTGAAAAACGTCATCATGATTATCGCGTTATACGAGCTGATGATGTGCGGAACGATATAGACAAGGAAGCTGTGATACAGTCCGAGATTCTTGAAGGTAAGGAAGGTCGGGATCAGTCCGCCGCCAACATACATCGTCACTATCAGCATTCCGAGCAGAAACTTTTGCCCGAACATCCACTTTTTGGAGAGCGCGTAGGCGAACGCGGAGCAGAACAGCAGATGCGTCGTAGCGCCGATGACAGTGCGCGCGACCGAAATGAAAAGCGCGCCGGTGAAAGACTTTTGCGTGAAGATATAGCGGTAGTTCGCGAGAGTGAACTTGCGGAACCAGAGCGTCACGCCGCCAACGAGGGTATCGTTCGGATCGTTGAGGGATATCATCAGCACGTTCCAGAAGGGATAGAGCGTCACGAACGCGATGAGCACGAGAAAAAAGATGTTTATGTAATCGCCCGCAGTCCAGCGGTCGAGCTTGCGTACCTTTGCTTTAGCCATGTTCCCGCCCCCTTAATAGATGGACTCGCCGGTTAGCTTGTTCGAGGTCGTGTTTGCAATGACCAGCAGCACAAAGGAAACGACCGACTTGAACAATCCGACTGCGGTGGAATATGAGAATCGTCCCTGCTCGAAGCCGATCTGATAGGTATAGACGTCGAGCACGTTGGCGATGTTCTTGACAAAGGCGTTCTGTAGCAGATAGAACTGCTCAAAGTTGGAGTTTATCATGCCGCTTATCGAAAGTATGAGCAGCACCATCACGGTGGGCTTTATCGACGGCAGGGTGATATACCATATCTTCTGCAGCCGGTTTGCTCCGTCGATCACGGCTGCCTCGTACATCTCCTGAGGCACCGAGGTCATCGCCGCAAGATAGATAATCGAGCTGTAGCCGAAGCCCTTCCAGATGTTGGAGAGTAGAATTATGAACACAAACGATACGGAATGACTCAGAAAGCCGTAGGGACGCTCAAGCAGGCCGAGCGAGATGAGCAGCGGGTTTAGCGTGCCGTTGTCCGAGAGAAAGGTGTTGAGAAAGCTCGCGACAAAAACCCACGAGAGGAAGTGCGGAAGATAGCTTATCGTCTGCACCGTGCGCTTGAACAGCTTCGCGCCAGTAAGCTCGTTTATCATCAGCGCAAAGATTATCGGCGCAGGAAAGCCTACTATCAGATTGAGCACGCTGAAAAACAGGGTGTTGCGCAGTGTTTTCCAGAACATCGCGTCCTCGGCGATCTCCCGGAACCACTTCATGCCGACCCAACTGCTGTTCCATATGCCAAGCCCCACGTTATAATCCTTGAACGCGAGGATAATGCCATACATCGGCAGATAGCAGAACAATATCATCCAGATAAGCCCCGGCAGCGCCATTGAGAGTATGCAACGCTGTTCGATAATCGTCCTGAAAGCGCTCTTTTTACGCGGCTTTTGCACGGCGGCGTCTGATTTTTTCATGAGCATCGCGTCCTTCCGGTAAAATGTCAGTGCGTGACGGCCAGCAGCAACCTCCTGCTGCCACTTAATACCAGTGGTACATCACACAATTGTAAAACATTTAAAATATTTGGGTCTATAACAGTATCATAACTCAATTGTTTCGTTTTGTCAATGGTTTTTTGTAAAATTAATCGTGATTCGCAGTGAAAAAATTTAACCAGCGGTAAATACAACACACAGCAACGTGGCTCATTCACATTGATGCCCGGCAGCGCAAAATAACATGAAAATACCGGCGGTCCGCCGTGAAAGCAGGCTACCGGTATTTGCAAGCATAAGCATCGCGCGGACTATTTTTCACCGTGCGTCTCTCGGAGCGCGCGGCGGTAGGCAAGCGCCGCCTGCTCCGTCTTGTTGTCGCCGAACTCGTAGTAGACGCGCTCCCTCAGCGCGTCCGGCAGGTACTGCTGCTCCACCCAGTGGCCGGAGAAGGAGTGCGGATATCTGTAATCGAGGCCGTGGCCGAGCTTTGCCGAGCCGCTGTAGTGCGAATCTCTGAGGTGCGCGGGTATCTCGGCGGCCCCTCCGTCCTCGACGTCCCTCATCGCCGCGTCGATGGCGCAGACGCCGGAGTTGGACTTCGGCGCGGTGCAGAGCAGAATCACAGCCTGCGCGAGCGGTATGCGTGCCTCGGGCAGACCGAGCTGCATTGCCGCATCCACACAGCTCTTGACGACGACGACCGCGTTGGGATAGGCAAGGCCGATATCCTCCGACGAGGTGACGAGCAGACGGCGGCAGGCGGAGATCAGGTCGCCCGCGGAGAGCAGCCGCGCAAGATAGTGCAGCGCCGCGTTCTCGTCCGAGCCGCGTATGGACTTTTGAAACGCCGAGAGGACATCGTAATGAGCGTCGCCGTCGCGGTCATAACGGGCGCTGTTGCGCTGGGAAACGGTTCTGGCGTCGTCGAGCGAGATTGTGCGGACACCGTCTTTTTCTACAGCCGTGAGATAGCACAGCTCCAACGCGCCGAGCGCCTTACGCACGTCGCCGCCGCCTGCCTGTGCGATGTAATCCAGCACGCCGCCGCCGTCCGCAAGCTTGTCGCCGTATTCCTGCTCGAGCAGCGCGGCGGCCTTCATCAGCGCGCGCCGCGTCTCTCCGGGCTCCACCTGGCGAAACTCAAACACCGTCGAGCGGCTGAGTATCGCCGAGTAGACGTAAAAATACGGATTCTCGGTCGTCGAGGATATCAGCGTTATCCGGCCGTCCTCGATAAATTCGAGCAGCGTCTGCTGCTGCTTTTTGTTGAGATACTGGATCTCGTCGAGATACAGCACGACGCCGCCGACGCCCTCGAAGGAGTCAAGGCGCTCGATGACGTCCTTTATGTCGGCGGTCGAGGCGGTGGTGCCGTTGAGCTTGTAGAGCCGCTTGCCTGCGTCCCTTGCAAGTATGCGCGCAACGGTGGTCTTGCCCACGCCGGGCGGGCCGTAGAATATCATGTTCGGCAGCCTCCCGGACGCGGCGACGCGGCGCAGCAGCCCGCCCTCGCCAAGAATATGCTGTTGTCCGACGACGTCGTCCAGCGTTTCCGGACGCGCCCTGTCCGCAAGCGGTACAGCCATGGTTCAAACCTCCGTGGATTGTTGTGCCGGTAAATTTCTATACCCTGCTGAAGAATCTGTCTATCGTTTTTTGTATCGATACATCCCAAAAGCCCCACTCGTGCGCGCCGTCCCAGCTCTCAAAGGTGTGGTCGAGGCCAAGCGAGCTCAAGCAGCGGTCAAACTCGGCGTTTTGGGCGTATAAGCTATCCTGCCTGCCGCAGGTGAGATACAGCTCCGGGAGTCCTTTGCCCTCTGCGGCGGCCCTGCTGGCAAGCGCAAAGAGGTCGGACGTTTCGGGCGCGCGGCGCTCCTCGCCGAAGAGGGTGTGCGCTATTCGCCGGGAAACGGGATCGTTGCGCTCGTCGATCATCGCCTGGATATCGATCAGCGACGAAAACGCGGCGCAGCCGGCGTAGGCGTCGGGGTTGAGCAGCATACAGCGCAGCGCGCCGTAGCCGCCCATGGACAGGCCGGCGATGTAGTTGTCCTCCGGGCGGACGCTGACGGCGAGCATGTCGCGAACCAGCGCGGGCAGCTCATCCGTGAGATAGGTATAGTATCGCAGACCAAGCCTTTCGTCTGTGTAAAGGCTGTGATGGCCTTCGGGCATTATAACGGCGACATTGTGCTCGCGGATATAGCGGTCAAGAGAGGTATAGCGCGTCCATGCGGTGTTGTTGTCGGAGAGGCCGTGCAGCAGCCAAAGCGTTTTGCAGGGCGCGTGCGACGCGCCGTACAGGCGGTCGCCGGGGAGGATTACGGTCAGCCCGGTTTCGAGCTGTAGGACTTTTGAAAAGATGCTTCCGTTAAATAGCGCCATGTCGGTCTGTCCTTTCGCTTTGTTCTGTATATACCGATTATACTACATTTTTTTCCCGGAGGCAATGCCATAGCCGCGCAGCAAAATAAAAAGGCCGGCATGGCTCAGGGCTCCTCCGGGGCTGCCGCGCTGTATTTTTCGTCATATCAGGCGGCGCCGCGCAAAAATACCTTGCCGCAAGCCAAAAGCCTCTCGCTTCAATGCCGGCGCGCCAGCCGGAAGCGCCTCTGCCACCGACTATAAAACCCGGCGGAGGATTTTCGACAATTCTCCGCCGGGTTTTCTCAGCAACCTGCCGCCGGGCAAGCCTCGCGGCGCTTATTTCGCCCTGAACCGGGCTTTGCGTATTAAAGCGCCGAAAGCGCACCCGCGTCGGCGACAAGCGTCACGTCCGGATGAAGCTGTAGGATCGACGCCGGCACACTCGGCGTGACAGGCCCGTATACCGCCTTCTTCAGTATCTCCGCCTTCTCCTCCGACGTGATGAGCAGCAGTATGCGCTTCGCACGCATAATCGTCCTGATGCCCATCGAAAGCGCACGGCGCGGCACCTCGTCCTCGCTCGCGAAAAAGCGGGAGTTCGCCTGAATGGTGCGCTTGGTCAGTGTGATGCAGTTGGTGTCGCAGACAAAATGATCAGACGGCTCGTTGAAGCCGATATGGCCGTTGTGGCCGATGCCCAGCAGCTGCATGTCAACGCCGCCAAGGCTCCTGATGAGCGCCTCATATCTCACGCACTCGGCCTCGGGATCCTCCGCCATGCCGTTGGGAAGATGAGTGTTCTCCGGCTTGATGTTGACGTTGTTGAACAGCTTCTCGTTCATGAAGCGGCGGTAGCTCTGCTCGTGCTCCGCGGGAAGTCCGACGTACTCATCGAGGTTAACCGTCGTGACGGCGGAAAAATCCAGCCCATCCCTGCATTTTCCGGAGAGCTCGGCATACATCCCCACCGGAGTCGAGCCGGTCGCAAGGCCGATGACGCTGTCCGGCTTGAGGATGATCTGCGCCGCCATAAGCTCCGCGGCAGCTCTGGACGCCTCCGCGTAATCCTTCGTTTTGATGATTCTCATTATAAATACATCCTTTCATTAATGTTGATCGCGGCTTTTCGGCGTGACCATGGCAAGGTATTTCTCCTTGTCAAGCCCCGGTGCGAAGGCCTTTATGACACGATCCGCCTCCGCAGCGCCGTTTGCGAGCAGGGCAAGCGCCGTCGTGGCAAGCGCCTTGGCGGGATCGATGTATGCTGCATGCTTATCCGTAATGCGAAATTCCGGGCGGTGCAGTCCGCCGGAAAAGCCGCCGTGCATTATATGTACCGACGGGATAAGCTGGCTGATATCGCCCATATCCGACGAGCCGAAGCTGACCTCGTCGTGAGTGACCGAGTTCTCTCCGAACAGCCCGCGTATCTCCCGCTCGATAATGCCGTTGAAAACCGCGCTCTCCATCATCGGCAGATAGCCCGGCAGGTCGTCGATCTCGCAGCTTGCGCCGACGGTCGTACAGGCGCCCTCGATGGAGCGATCCACCTTTTTGCAGGCGTCGTGCATGGCAGGGATGTTCGCGGCGCGCACCATCAACTGTATGCGCACACGATCCGGGACGGTGTTGATGACCTCGCCGCCGCTGAGCACAACAGGATGGACTCGAACCTTGTCGGAATCACGGAAGGTCTCGCGGTTGACGTGGAAGCCCATTATCGCGAGCATCGCCGCGTTGAGCGCGTTTATGCCGTCGAACGGCGCCGCTCCGGCGTGCGACGCCTTGCCGAAAAAGGTCACGTCCTTTGTGACGAAGCCAAGGCTGGTGTTGCCCACGTTAAAGACGGAGCAGGGACGCTCCGGCGAGGCATGGGTCATCATTGCAAGATCTACGCCGTCAAACTCGCCGAGGCGGACGAGCTCCGGCTTGCCGGAGGGTATTGCTATCTTTCCCTCCCGCATCAGGCGGAAGCGGTAGTCGAAATCTATGCACTCCTCCGCCGGGACGGCGAGGATGGTGACGCTGCCGCAAAGCTCCTTTTCTGCGCCGCTCTCTACAAGTCCCTTCGCCGCACCGAGCAGCGCGGCTATCTCCGAGTTGTGTCCACAGGCGTGCGCGGCTCCTGTCTCTCTGTCGGCCTGCGGGTGCTTCGAGCAGACCACCGAGTCGAGCTCGGCAATTATCGCAAGGTTCGGGCCGGGACGCGCGCCTCTTATGACCGCCTTTACGCCGGTCACGGCAAGCCCCGTGCGCACCTCCAGCCCCAGTCCGCGAAGATAGTCCGCGACTATCCCGGCGGTACGCCGCTCCCGGAAGCCAAGCTCCGGATGCTCAAATATATCGTCTCCGATGGCGGCAAGCTCGTCAAACGCATCTTCGATGATATCGCAGACGGTTCCCCTGAGCTTTGAAATGTTGTCGGGCATTGAAAAGACTCCTTTGCAGCGGAGATGCTTTTATTATAGCACATCCGCGCGCGAAAGTTAATATGCACTTTTAAAAAGTTGCCGTCCGTCAGTTCAGGAATAGGACAAATTTCTTTAAAATAAAGATATATCAGAAAAAAACGAGGAGGGCAAGGCTATGATCTGCCGCATGAGCGAGCTTCGCTGCAAGGAAGTGATAAACGTGCGGGACGGGATAAAGCTGGGATATGTGGACGATGTGGAGATCGACGGGTGCAGCGCGGCGGTTACGGCGCTGGTCATCTTCGGCAAATGCCGCTTCTTCGGGCTGTTCGGGCGGGAGGACGACCTCGTCATCCCGTGGAGCTGCATAGAGGTCATCGGAGAGGACATCGTGCTCGTCAAGGGCGACTTTCACGACCAGCGCCGCAGCCGCAAGAGCTTTGGCGAGCGCGTTAAGGGGCTGCTTTAAAATTCGCCGTGGCGGAAGATCCGAGCCGTCCCGCCGCCGTTCTCCGCCGCGACGGAAAAGTCGGCGGCCAAAACCCAAAATCCGGCAAGAAAAATTGTTTTTTCCGGGCGTCTGTGCTTGCCTTTTGACGGCGTATTTGATATAATATCAGTGTATAGATAACCATGGAGCTTATTTGACTTCTCCGTCGCCGACGCATTATCCGCTGAAAAGCAGCGTATTATATTATAGATAGCGGTTCCGGGTGCGATACCGGACTGTCTTTGCGCGGAGGTGTATAATGATCGGAGATCTTCACTGTCATACAAGAATGTCGGACGGCTCGCTCGGCATCGAGGAGCTGATATCCGCTGCGAAGCGCGCCGGGATGGATTTCATCGCCGTCACCGACCACGACACCCTCTCTGCGGTGGATCGTGCGGTGGTGCTCGGGCGGCGCTATGGCGTCCATGTCGTTCCGGGCGTGGAGTTTTCCTGCATCGAGCACTCGACCGGGCGCCGGGCTCACATCCTCTGCTATCTTCCGCGTTTTCCGCGCCGTCTTGAGGGCGCCTGCGCAAAAATGTCGGACGAGCGTGCGCGCGGTGGCGCAGAGGAGCTGAAGCGGGTCATGCGGCTCTATCCAATCACGCCGGAGCAGGTGAGCGGGCACGCCTCGCAGAGCCGCGCAATTTATCGCCAGCACATCATGCACGCGCTGATGGATCTCGGCTACACCGACAGGATATTCGGAGAGCTTTACGAGCAGCTTCTCGGCAGAAACGGAAGCTGCCGGGTGGAAAAGGAATATCTCGAGCTGCACGATATCACCAGGCTCGTGCGCGAGGCGGGCGGCATCGTCTGCATGGCTCATCCGACGCTGTATACCGACATCGGGCTTGCCGAGGAGCTTGCCGCCAACGGCGAGCTGGACGCGCTCGAGGTAGACAGCCGCTACAACACGCCGGACACTTTTACGCAGCTGCGTGCGCTTGCCCGGCAATTCAAGCTCATCCGCACCGGCGGAAGCGATTTTCACGGCTTTTATTGCAGCAGGCCGGAGCCTATCGGCACCTGCGTCACAACGCAGGCCGGGATAGCGGCGCTGTTCGCAAAGGCCAACAGCCTGAACGACGGTTCGCCGCGCTGAGGGCTTTCGCATATAAACTGAGGGTGGGATCCTGACGGATCGACTGTTTGGGAGTGAGTGTTTTGAAGCATATGCAGTCGCAAACGGAGCACAATGACGATCGCGATATGAAAATCGCAGTCGGTGTCAAGGCCAAGCCCGTCTCGGACGCGGGCGAAAAGGAAGCGGCGAGCTACGAGCGCCACCGCGACAACGGCAATCTGCGCCGCGCTATGCGCCTCGGACGCCGTATGGCGGAGGAGCTTTTACGCCCGGACAGCGCCGCGATGATCGGGCGCGACGAGGCGGAGAGCCTGTTGATGATAAAGAACCGGCGCATCCTGTTCGCCTTTGTCGCGGACATGGTCATGTCTTTGCAGACGCCGGACTCTATCGTCGCGGAATCCGCGCAGGACGCGTTCTACGATTACATACGCGATAACGACCCGGAGCTGTACGGCTACATCGAAAAGGCGAGCGAGTTCTCGCTGTATCTTGCCTGCGGGCGCGGCGGGAAATCCGCGGCGGCAAGCATAGGCAAAACCTTTGCGACGCTCGTTGAAATGCCGGATCGCCGTCTTATCGAGCTATTCGGCAGCGAGCTTTACGACTACTATTTCTACTTTTGCAGCAAGCTTGTAAAGGAAGCCGGCTTTACAAGGCTCAAGGGCTGAGGCACACGGATGGACAAGCTTGTTATAGCGCCGCTCGCGCGCGAGGATGTGCCGGAGCTGGCAAAAATCGAACGCGAGTGCTTCTCAGACCCCTGGAGCGAGGACGCGCTCCTGTATGAGGTCGACAACGGCTCCGCGGAGTTTCTGTGCGCAAAGCTCAACGGACACGTCGCAGGATACATCGGGCTGCACCATGTGCTGGACGAGGGCTACATCGCAAACATTGCGGTGACCGGGGCCTTCCGCCGGATGGGCGTAGCCAGCGCGCTGCTGGACAGCATCCTCGAAACGGCCGGACGGCTGGGGCTTGCCTTTCTGTCGCTCGAGGTGCGCGTCTCCAACGCCCCGGCGCAGGCGCTCTATCGCAAGTACGGCTTCGCTCAGGCGGGGCTGCGCCGCGGCTACTATGAGCACCCGAAGGAGGACGCGCTGATAATGACGCGCTTTCTCAAATGATACCGCAAAATTTCAGGCTCAACCGGATGCCGTCCGGCTGAGCCTGTTTTGCGTCGATATTCTGCCCTCACCACCGCCGCGTCGCGAGCGGACACTCCAGAAAGCCCACCAAAAACGGCAGATCGGAATAGACGCGCGCGCCGGTCTGCACAAAGCCATGTGCGAGATACCAGCGCTTGAGCCGCGCGTTTTTGTCGATGATGCCGACCGTCAATCTGCGACGCCCCATCTGCGCCGCACGCGCCTTGGCGAAATCCAGCAGCCTCTCCCCGCAGCCTCCATGACGGCGCTCCGGCAGCACACAGAGCTTTGCAAGATCAATCGTATCGTTATCTATGATTACCAATTGTATAACTCCAATTATCCTATCCCTTTCGGATAATACGTACAGCTCGTCACCGTTTTTCGTGGCGGCGTCAAGCGCGCCCGCAGGGAGGAATGCGGGATTCGACGGGCAATTTTCGCGCGTCAGCCCGAACTGAGCGGCCACCGTCGCAAAGCTTCTGCGTATCACGTCCTCGCAGGCGGGATGCTCTGCGGGAAGCGCAAGGCGTATCTGTGCGTCCATGCGTCCTCCTCAGATTATGATGGTCAGCGCCCGGCGGCGGTTGAATATCTCCACCTCGGTCGAGGGAGGGCCATATTCGCCGTCGAGCGTCCACGGGATAGGCTCCCTGACCGTGATTTTCGCGTGCGAGGTGTGGAAAAAGTCGATGAACTCACAGTCGTACTGCTTTGTGAGCAGTGCGTTGATGATCTTCTGGAGCTGCGACGGGGTCTGCGGGAGCCTGACGAGCATAACCTCAAACCGGCCGTCGGCGAAATCGACATGCGACGAATCCAGCTTGACAAGGCCCGCAATGGAGGTCGAATTGCTGACCGAGCCGAAGATGTAATCTCCGGTGCAGACGCGCTCGACGGTCTCAACGGTCATCCGGCACGGCTTGACGCTGCTGACATGCGACATGCCGTCCAGCACGTACGCCATGTGTCCCATGATGTTTTTGGCTGTCTGCGGCGTGGAATAGGAGCTCTCGGTGAACGCGCCGAAGGAGGCGATAGAGGGAAAATAGCGCCCGTTCATCTCGCCGACGTCGATATCCACCGGCTTGCCGTCGATTATCTTGCGCGCCGCACGGATCATATCGCGCGGAATGCCCAGCGACGAGGCGAAATCGTTGGTGGTGCCCATCGGGATATAACCGAGCGGAGGGTGCTTTGGCAGCGCCATCAGTCCGGAGACGACCTCGTTGAGGGTGCCATCGCCGCCGCAGCAGACCACAAGGTCGTATTTCGGCGCATAATTTTGCGCAATATGCGCCGCGTCCAGCCGCCAGCGCGTCGTGCGCGTCGTAACGTCATAGCCGCGACTGATAAAAATGTTTGATATCAGCGAAAGATAGCCCTTGAGCTTCAGCTTTCCCGCGCGTGGATTTGCTATAAGCAGCACGCTTTTGGAATGATTTTCCATAATACACCTGCAATAATATAAACTCGAAGTGACGCCTGCGATAAGTGCGATAAAATCGAACCATGCAGACAATTCTATCACTGAAAACACTTTTATTATACACAATATTTATGAACACCGAATGAATATCGCCGGGTTTTCCGGCTATCCGATTGACATTGACGCCGCCGGGAAATATAATATAATTGTTACCGGGAGACCCAACGGGAAGGAGAATTGTTAAAATGGAATGGAAGGCTTCATATGATAAATGGATGGCGACGGAGCTGCTGGAGCCCGGGCTGCGCCGGGAGCTGGAGAGCGTGACCGACACAAGGGAGCTGGAGGACCGCTTCTATCAGGATCTCGAATTTGGCACCGCGGGACTGCGCGGCGTCATCGGCGCCGGCTCCAACAGGATGAACGTCCACACGGTGGATCGCGCGACGAGGGGCTACGCCGCGTATCTCAAAACGCTTTCCGACGCGCCCTCCTGCGCGATAGCGCACGACAGCCGCATCATGAGCGACGAATTTGCGCGGGTGGCCGCGGCGGCGCTCGCAAGCCTCGGCGTCACGGTTTGGCTCTATCCCGAGCTTATGCCCACGCCGATGCTCAGCTTTGCGGTGCGCCAACTCCGCTGCACCGGCGGCATCGTCATAACCGCCAGCCACAACCCCTCCAAATACAACGGCTATAAGGCCTACGGTCCGGACGGCTGCCAGCTCAACATCGACGCCTCAGAAAAGGTGATGGCGCTTATCGAGAGCGAGCCGGAGTTCGCGCCGCTCCCCGATTTTGACGCGCTGCTGAAGTCGGGGCGCATCCGCTGGATAGGCGACGAGGTCACGGACGCATATTACAACAGCATCCTCTCGCTGAGCCTGCAAAAGCCGCCTGTCATGACGAGGGTGGTCTACAGTCCGCTCAACGGCGCCGGAAACAAGCCTGTGCGGCACATCCTTGAGCGCATGGGCAACATCGACGTCACCGTCGTGCCGGAGCAGGAGCAGCCGGACGGCCGCTTCCCCACCTGCCCCTATCCGAACCCGGAGATACACGAGGCGATGAAGCTCTCATCCGAGCTTGCGAAAAAAACCGGCGCCGACTTTTTCTTCGCAACCGACCCCGATTGCGACCGCATGGGCGCGGGCGTCGTCACAGAGGACGGCGTGAGGCTGATAACCGGCAACGAGATGGGCGTGCTGATGCTCGACTACATCTGCCGGACACGCCTCAAAAACGGCACAATGCCAAAGCGCCCGGTCACGATCAAGACAATCGTCACAAGCGGCATGATAAACCGCGTCGCGGAAAAATACGGCGTTGAGGTGGTGGATCTGCTGACCGGCTTCAAGTTTATCGGCGAGCAGATCGGCCGGTGGGAGCAAAAGGGCGAGGAGGACCGCTTCATCTTCGGCTTCGAGGAGAGCTACGGCTATCTTTCCGGCAGCTTTGTGCGCGACAAGGACGGCGTGAACGCGGCGCTGCTGGTGTGCGAGATGGCGTCCTGCTACAAGGCGCAGGGCATGACGCTGGCCGACGCGCTCGAAACGCTCTATAAGGAATACGGCTATTTCAGCTCGCAGCAGCTCAATATAATGTTTGAGGGCGTTGACGGGATGGAGCGAATGGGCGCGCTGCTCGACGACATCCGCGCAAGGCTGCCCGTGGATTTTGCGGGCACGAGGGTCGTGCGCAGCGTCGATTACGAGCACGACGGCACCGGCCTTCCAAGAAGCAATGTGCTGCGCTTTTTCCTTGAGGACGGCAGCGAGATAGCGATACGCCCCTCCGGAACGGAGCCGAAGCTGAAGCTGTACGTCACGGCGTCCGGAGCAACCGAGGAGCTTTGCCGCAAAAAGTCGGAGCTGCTGGCGGCCGCAAGCAAGGCAAGGCTGAGCGCCGATTCGTAACACAGGCGTTCCGGCAACAAAACAACGGCCTTCTTCGGGATGGTTCTGCCTCTCCCGGAGAAAGCCGTTTTTCTTTTCCCCAAGACGCCCTTAGCGTCTCTCAGATATATTCAACCGGGTTCGGCGTCTGCGAAACGACGAACTCAACGCCCGGAAAACGCTCGACAAGCTTTTCCGTAAGCTCCGCCACGACAGGAGCCTCGGTATAATAATGCCCTGCGTCCACGAGCGTCAGCCCAAGCGCGTGCGCGTCGAGAAAATCGCTGTGCTTTATCTCGCTGCTTACAAGCGCGTCGCAGCCGAGGCGCAGCGCCTTTTCCGGCTCGGTTGAGAGCTTTCCGCCGCTCACTGCGACCGTCCGAATCGCCCGCGAGCCGCGCGAATACGACAGTCCGCCGCAGCCGAGCGCCGATTTGACAAGCGCCGCAAAATTCTCCGGCTCCATCGCACGCTCAAGCTCGCCGATTCGCCCCAGCGAGCGCTCTCCGTCCGGAAGCATGTCGAAATGGCGGACGTTTCGCAGTCCGAGCCGCCGTGCAAGCGCGTCGTTGACGCCGCCCGCGGCAAGATCGAGACAGGTGTGCGCGCTGATTACGGTTATGTCCGCGCGTATCAGCGAGGCGTACAGCCCGTCGGCGCTGATTGCTCTGAGCGGGTGGAATATAACCGGGTGATGCGAGAGTATGATTCCCGCGCCGGTGCGCTGCGCCTCTGCGGCGACGGCGGGCGTCACGTCCAGCGAGACGAGCACGCGTCCCGTCTCACGCTCCGGCGAGCCTATCAGCAAGCCGGCGTTGTCCCAGCTCTCCGAGGTGCAAAACGGCGCCGACATATCGATAAAATCATATAATTCCGATGCTTTCATAATTCTCCTCACTCAATCCACGCGGACAAGCTCCCGTATCGCGTCCAGCTTTTTCTCGCCGATTCCGGGAACGTCGAGCAGCTCGTCCACGCTCCTGAAAAAGCCTATCTCATTGCGGTGCCTGATTATCGCCTCGGCGGTCGCCTTGCCGACGCCGGGCAGCTCCGTCAGCTCGTCGATACCGGCGGTGTTTATGTTGATGAGCGACGTATCGGCGGAGGACGCGGCGCTCAGGGAATACGAGACGCTGACGCCGCCGCTTGCACGGGAGAATATCGCGTCCGCGCTGACGGCGCAAAGAGGGCGCGCGAGCGTCACGCAGGCGAGCACCCCGGCGCACAGCGCCGCGCCAAGGATGAAAATCAGCCGCAGCAGCGTGATATCTACACCGGTGCCGGCCTGCGGCTTGAAGCGGTCTGACATTGCTCTCCCTCCGTTCGGTCTATTTTTCGATGAGCGCCGCCATCTGTCGCGCAAGCTCCATGCGGCGCTCTGCGTCATCGGTGTGGCCGCCCACCCTCATCGCCTCTCCGGCGGCGCGGCACCTCTCTATCTGGCGCTCGATATAGCTTTTTTCCCGCTCGCCGGGGTTTTCGGCAAGCCTGCCGGTGAGCGCGAAAAGCTCGTCCGGCTCGTACTCCTCACCGGTATAAGCGGCGGCAATGACGGTATAGACATGCCCTCCGGCAAGCGCGGCGCGCTCGCAGATTATGCCGAAGCCGCTGCGGCAGAGCCAGCGGCGCAGCTCTCCGGCCTTGCTCATCGGCTGCAATATCAGCCGTATCCCTGATTCTCGCAGCCACGGCGCGGCGGCGATTATGGAGCATATCAGCTCTCCGCCCATCCCGGCGATTACGACGTCCTGTGCGCAGCCGGGCTTTAATCCGGAAAGTCCGTCGCAGAGCGCGAGCGTCACCCTGTCCTCAAGGCCGCACCGCGCAACCGTCTCCCTCGCGCGTTCAAGCGGCATTTCGTTTATATCGGTCGCAAAGCCGCTCGGGCAGACGCCGCGATTTATCAGCTCGCAGACAAGATAGCCGTGGTCGGCGCCGACATCCGCGATAACCGAGCCGCGGCGCACAAGGCTCGCGACGGTTTCAAGCCGCTCGTCGAGCCGTATACGGTGTATAATGTGATCCATTCGGGCATACCTTCCTTGAAGCATCCGCAGCGTCCGCTTAACGAAACGACCCCCGTTCAGCCGGGGGCCGTCGTTCGCGTCAACCGCAGATCATTTTGCAAAATGCTCGTTGAGCTTTTCTATAAGCTCCTCGGGATCGACACCGTGTACCATGCAGGCCTGCTCAAGGCTCTCGCCGCGTGCCGCCGGGCAGCCGAGGCAGTGCATACCCATCTCAAGAAAATACGGCGCGCAGGTGCGGTCGTGGTCAAGAATCTCTCCGATGAGGGTATCTTTGGTTACAGAAAATGCCATTTTAACGTCCTCCGTTCAAAAGCTTCTTTTTCGACTTATATTATACCCCAAACTCCGGGCCATTTCAACACTAATCGCAAAATTGGCGGTGAAATATCCATGAACGGCCTATTCAAACAGCACGCCGTTTTTGGTATAGACTGCAAGCTTGGTATAATCGACGCGCGGAAATGAGGCGCCGGTCCTTTCGGTAAAATTGTTAAACAGCAGCATGGGATTTATGTTGACCGTATTTCCGGCGGCAAGGCGCAGCGTCAGCCGCAGCGTGCCGTCCTCAAGAGCAGGCTCCTCCTGCTGCATGATGTGCGGCTTGACGTCAATGTCCTTTATCCCGGCCTTGGTCTTTTTGGGAATGACGATCTCGCTCTGCGCAAAGTAGTCGTTCCACGCGCGCAGCGTGCCGTCGTCGCTCCCGGACGCCCGCACCGAGAAATCGGCGAGCGCAATCTCCGCCACCTTCAGCCTTGGCGCGGCAACGCGGACGAGCCTCAGGCCCTCAGGCAGCACAGGCGCGATAAGGCGCTCTGCCATGGCAAAATCCGCGCCGTCTGTGAGACGAAAATCCATAGTCTCGTACAGACTCTCTATCCCCAGCGAGAGCGGCAGCGCAAAGGTGATATATACATGCGGGTTGAAGCCCTCGGTGTACCACACCGGCAGCCGCGAGCGCCGGAGCACCCTCTGCATACAGCGGTTCATGTCGAGATGCGAGATAAATCGCATGTCGCCGGTCTTTTGGTAAAAGAGTCTCGCGTCGGTCACATTATTCATGTCCAATGCAGCGTCCTCCCATCAGCCTTGCCGCCCCGCAGCCGGAGCAGCGCTCGCGGCAGTTGGGCGTCGTCAGCGCCTCCTTTGCGCGCCTGTTCTCGCGGACAAGAAAGCTCTTATCCACTCCGTGGAAGATGTGATCCCACGGCATCAGCTCGTCGTATGGCCGGGTTCGGTTGGCATAGAAGGTGGGATCGACGCCGTTTTCCTCAAACGCCTCCATCCACAGCTCGTATTTGAAGTGCTCGTCCCACGCATCAAAAGTACATCCCCTGCGCCACGCAGACTCGATGACGGAGCATATCCTCCGGTCGCCGCGTGCAAACACACCCTCGAGCGCGCTCACCCTCGGCAGATGCCAGCTTATCTGTATCTTTCGGCTTTTGACGCAGGAGAGCAGATATTTCTGCTTTTTTTGCAGCATCTCCGGCGTATCCTGCGGCTCGAACTCAAACGGCGTGTGCGGCTTCGGGACAAAGCTGGAGACGCTCGCCGAGACGGTGACGCCGCGACCCTTGGGCTTGGTCGGCAGCGAATAGTAGAGATCGACCACCTTTTGCGCAAGCTCTGCTATACCGGCGACGTCCTCAAGCGTTTCTCCGGGCAGACCGATCATAAAGTAGAGCTTGACGGCGGTGTAGCCGCCCTCAAAGGCGATGCGGCAGGTGCGCAATATCTCCTCCTCTGTGATGTTCTTGTTGATGACGTCCCGCATACGCTGCGTGCCCGCCTCCGGAGCAAAGGTCAGCCCGTTCTTTTTGAGCAGCGAGACGCGGTCGAGCACCTCCTTGGAGAAGTGATCGATGCGCAGCGAGGGCAGGGACAGGCTCACCTTGTCGTCGTTCGTCCAGTCGAGCAGCTTGTCCAGCAGCGGCTCGATCTCGGTGTAGTCGCTCGTCGAGAGAGAGCATAGCGACAATTCCTCGTAGCCGGTGGAGTAGCACAGCTCGCGCGCGTTCTGGTTTAGCTTTTCGCTGCTCTTCTCGCGCACCGGGCGGTAGATGAAGCCCGCCTGACAGAACCGGCAGCCGCGTATGCAGCCGCGCATGACCTCGATTACCGCGCGGTCGTGAATCGCCTCGGTGAACGGGACGACAAACTCCTTGGGATAAAATACGTTTTCAAAGTCCTCTATTATACGCTTTGTAATTTTAGGAGGTGTATCGCCCTCTGGTATAAGCGCCGCAAGCGTTCCGTCCGCGTTGTATTCCGGCGTATAGAGCGACGGGACGTAGAAGCCGTTGAGCCGGGAGGCGCGGCGCAGAAACTCGCGCTTGCCAACACCCTCGCGCTTTGCCTCGCGATAGAGCGCCATCAGCTCCGGCAGCGCCTCCTCGCCCTCGCCTATCGAAAAGACATCGACAAAATCGGCGACCGGCTCCGGGTTGCAGGTGCAGGGCCCGCCCGCAATGACGATATTCTTCAGCTCGTCGCCGCGCTTGTCGGCACGCACCGGCAGCCCGGCAAGATCAAGCATGTTGAGCATGTTGGTGTAGCACAGCTCATATTGCAGCGTGAAGCCGATAAAATCAAAGACTCCAAGCTCGTCCTTGCTTTCGAGCGCGTAGAGCGGCAGCCCCTCGGCGCGCATCAGCGCCTCCATGTCGGAGTCCGGCGCAAAAACGCGCTCGCACCAGACATAGTCCAGCGTGTTCAGCACGCCGTAGAGTATCTTTATCCCAAGGTGCGACATGCCCACCTCGTATTTGTCCGGGAAGCAGAACGCGAACCGCACGTCCATCCTGGATTTGTCCTTCATCGTGCAGCCGGGCTCTCCGCCGGAATATCGCGCCGGCTTCTGCACCCTTGTCAGCATCGTTTCCAGTTTCTGTATGTCCAAATTTCATTCGCCCTTTCGGTGGTATATTCTTATGATACACTATTCTCCGGCCTTTTTCAAGGCTTTCCGTCCGACGCTCCGATATTTGCCGGGCGTTGCCCGCCGTTTTCATTTCCGGACGGCAAAATGCGGCGAACCGTTTTAAAAACGACGCCGCATTTTGCCGTTATATTAGAGTATCAGGAGAACACGATGCCAAAAGCTCATTTTACGCCGAAGAGAAGCTTGTCGTAGGTGGGGAAGGGCCAGTATTTTTCAGCGGTGAGCGTCTCCGCCTCGTCGCAGACGACCCGCAGCTCCGCCATTCTCTGGAGAATAACGTCGCGGATGGCGTTTGCCGACTCGGTCACGTCGGTGATGGTGTGATATCTGACGAGTGCCGATTCAAGCTCGCCGGTCGCGGCGGCTATCTCGTCGGTCAGCTCCGAGAGCTTTGCGATGACGCCCCGCTCATATCTGCCGGAGCACTCCGGTGCCGCCGCTTTTTTGGCGTTCAACGCCTCGGCAAGCTCCTTTGTGTATTCCACGACCGCCGGTAGGATCTCCTTTTTCGCCATGTCCACCATCGTCAGCGCCTCGATGTTGACGGTCTTGCAGTAGTTGTCGAGCGTGATATCGTAGCGGGACTGAATCTCTGCGCGGGAGAAAATCCTGTGCGAGGTCAGCATATCGAGGTTTTTCTTTTCGAGAATGGCCGGGAGCGCGTCGGGAGTGGTGCGCAGATTGAGCAGGCCGCGCTTCTCGGTCGCCTCCCTTATCCATGTGTCGTCGTAGCCGTTGCCGTTGAAGATGATGCGCTTGTGCTCGCTGATGGTCTGCTTTATCATCTCGTGCAGCGTGTTTTCAAAATCGTCCGCCTTTTCGAGACGGTCGGCGTATATCCTGAGCGATTCCGCAACGGCGGCGTTGAGCATGATGTTTGCGCAGGCAATGCTGTTGGACGAGCCGAGCATACGGAACTCGAACTTGTTGCCGGTGAAGGCGAAGGGCGAGGTGCGGTTGCGGTCGGTGGTGTCGCGCGCAAACCTCGGCAGGACATGCACTCCAAGGCGCATTACCGTCTTTTCGGCGGCGCTATAGGGCTCCTCCTTCTCGATGGCCTCGAGCACGGCGGTCAGCTCATCGCCGAGGAAGATCGAAACAACGGCCGGGGGCGCCTCGTTAGCTCCCAGACGGTGGTCGTTTCCGGCTGTGGCGACTGACAGGCGCAGCAGATCCTGATAGTCGTCCACCGCCTTTATCACCGCGCAGAGAAACAGGAGGAACTGCGCGTTTTCATAGGGCGTTTCGCCCGGAGTCAGCAGATTTACGCCGGTGTCGGTGGCTATCGACCAGTTGTTGTGCTTGCCGCTGCCGTTTACGCCTGCGAAGGGCTTTTCATGCAGCAGGCAGACAAGCCCGTGGCGCAGCGCCACCTTTTGCATGATCTCCATCGTGAGCTGATTGTGGTCTGTGGCGATGTTTGTGGTGCTGTAGACTGGCGCCAGCTCATGCTGCGCGGGAGCCACCTCGTTGTGCTCCGTCTTTGCAAGCACGCCCAGCTTCCACAGCTCCTCGTTGAGCTCCTCCATATATTCGGCCACTCTCGGCTTGATGACGCCGAAGTAGTGATCGTCCATCTCCTGCCCCTTCGGCGGCCTTGCGCCGAACAGGGTGCGGCCCGTGAACATCAGATCCTTGCGCTGCTCGTACATCTCGCGATCAACGAGAAAATACTCCTGCTCCGGCCCAACAGAGGTGCGCACGCACTTGACGTCGGTGTTGCCGAACAGCCTGAGGATACGCATCGCCTGCCTGTTGAGCGCCTCCATCGAGCGCAGCAGCGGCGTCTTTTTATCCAGCGCCTCGCCGCCGTAGGAGCAGAAGGCGGTCGGGATGCAGAGCGTCTTGCCCTTGATAAAGGCGTAGGAGGTCGGATCCCACGCGGTGTAGCCTCTCGCCTCGAACGTAGCGCGCAGCCCGCCGGAGGGGAAGGACGAGGCGTCCGGCTCGCCCTTGATCAGCTCCTTGCCGGAAAACTCCATAATAACTCTGCCGTCGGGAGCCGGGGTGATAAAGCTGTCGTGCTTTTCGGCGGTGATGCCGGTCAGCGGCTGGAACCAGTGAGTGAAGTGGGTTGCGCCGCGCTCCACCGCCCAATCCTTCATTGCAGACGCAACGGCGTTAGCGACGTCGTTGTTCAGGCTTGCGCCCTCGTCTATTGTGCGCTTCAACGACCTGTAAACGTCCGCAGAGAGCGTCGCGCGCATGACTCTGTCGTCAAAGACAAGGCTTCCGAAGTAATCCGATACTGTTTTCATTTTTCCGCACTCCTTTTCCACAGCAAAAAGCGGGGACGGCGATCCCGTAAGCTCAAGACGCCGTTGCCCCGCTGTGATTTTCGTGATATTCCGTTTTAATGAATAGAAAAGGCGTCCTGAAGCTCTCGCTTCAAGACGCCCTTGCCTTTCTACGGGTATCATTATACTCGCGCGACACAGGTTTGTCAAGCCTTTTTTTAAAATTTTTCGCCGGCGACCGGTTTCGCACATATCCGGCGCGCCTGACCGCGGATCAACAATTATCCGCGCGGTATCTTGCGGTATCCCGTGTCCTGAGCCGTCCGGGCCGCTCCTTAAAAAGCACGTCACAGGAGCCTCTTGAAGCCTTTTGAAAAAACAGCTTCTGCTCCTGCGAAATATTGCTCCTCTCAGCGTATGGCTCCGAAAAAATGCAGCACGTTCATGTCCTCGATGAGCTTGCTGCCATGATTGCCCCCGCCGTCCTCGCTCGGATGCTGGCCGTGATCCGGAGAATAGGAGAGCAGGATGCGGTGCTTGCCGCTGAATTTTTCGAGGGCGGTCGCGATGCTGTCAAAAACTTCCGCCTCTATACCCAGAGCGTTCAACGCCTCCTTTGACTCCGGGCCGTATGCGTGAGCCGCGTTGTCGTAATCAAAGGTGTGGATGCTGATAAAGTCATACTCGTCCCCCTCTATCAGCGCGAGCGCCTTTTCCTGTATATCCACGGCGTTTTTTGCAGCAAAATAGTCAAGCGCGCGACCCTTGAAGATATGGTGGAAGGTCGAGTCCTCTGTGGCAAGAATGGCCACCTTTTTTCCTGCCCCGATGAGCCGGTCGAACAGCGTGTCGCAGGTGAGCTGTGGGCGCACATATGTCTGTATGCCGTGGATTTCGGGATCGACCCCCGTATACATGGAGGCGTGGGCCACCGGGGTCACCGACATGACGGTGCTCAAGAACGGTATGCTCATGCTCGTATGCTTATAGACCGGCGCAAACCTTCCGGTATATTCCTGCCACATGTAAAGTCCGACGGCGTCCGCGTGATATATCACTGCCCGGTCCGCGCAGCCGCCGAGACGCTGTCTGAGGATATCCGCCGCCCACTTTATTGGCGGCGCGTAGGTATCGGGAAGCGTGACTCCAATGCACTCGGCAACCGTGGCCGCAAACTGCTTCAAAGGATAGTGGTTGTAATGATCCGCCATATTTATTACTTCCTTTCTCCGGATGCATGGATACCCGGAATTTATATAACATTATAGCACCTCGCCCGCCGCGCGTAAAGCAAAAAAATAAATTGCATCCCTCAAAAACGGATTGACAAATTTGCCGGCACGTGTTAAAATATTCACATTGATGAGCAAAGGCGTTCATTCACCCCAGGGGGCCGTTCCCCCTGCACGAATGAACGCCCTTGCTTTTTGCTTTGAAAGAGGATGATCTCATTGAAACCAGAGGGGCAGGTGCGCATCCCGTCGGGCTGCGCGATATCCGCCGTTATCTCACGGGATGGCAATAAAATGACCGGCGAAAAGGTCATAAAAAGCATGATACCCATGCACGACCGCTCCAACGGGCTTGGCGGCGGCTTGGCGGGCTACGGGATTTATCCCGAATACCGCGATTTCTATGCGTTTCACATCTTTTACTCCGACAACGACGCCAGAGTGGAATGTGAAAAGCTGCTGAAAGACCGCTTTGAGCTTGTTCATGCCGAAAATATCCCCATCCGCAAAATACCGGAGATAACCGATATCCCGCTCATCTGGCGCTATTTCGTCTCGCCGCTCTCGTCGGTGCAGACACGCCTGCAGCTTGACGAAAAGGAATACGTCGTGCGCACCGTGATGCTGATAAATTCCCGCTTGCAGGGCTCTTATGTATTTTCCTGCGGCAAAAACATGGGCGCGTTCAAGGCCGTCGGCTTCCCGGAGGACGTCGGCCGCTTCTACCGCCTCGACGAATACGAGGCGTACTCCTGGACCGCACACGGACGCTATCCGACCAACACTCCCGGCTGGTGGGGCGGCGCACACCCATTTGCACTGCTGGAGCTCTCCGTCGTCCACAACGGCGAGATATCCTCCTACGACGCCAACCGGCGCTACATAGAGATGTTCGGCTACAAATGCACCCTCCAGACCGACACCGAGGTCATAACCTACATCGCCGACTATCTGCTACGGCGTCAGGGCTTGTCGCTTGAGGAGATGGCGTCGGTCATCGCCGCGCCGTTCTGGAGCACGATAAGCGTCAAGGCTCCCGCGGCTGCGGCGCAGCTTGCGTATCTGCGCACCGTGTTCCCCAGCCTGCTGATAACCGGTCCGTTCTCCATCGTCCTTGGCTTCACAGGCGGACTTATGGCGCTGGGCGACCGGCTCAAGCTGCGCTCAATGGTCGTCGCCGAAAAGGACGACCGCGTCTTTATCGCGAGCGAGGAGGCGGCGATACGCGCCATGGAGCCTGACGCCGTGGGGCTCTTTGCGCCGTCCGGCGGCGAGCCCGTTATTGTCAGAGTAAAGGAGGGCTCGTACTGATGTCCCTTTCATATATATTCCCGGAGTTCGAGGTTGTCCGCCGCGACGACCGCTGCACAAAATGCCGCATCTGCGAGAAGCAGTGTGCCTGCGGCGTACACAGCTACGACGAAAAGGGAAAAATCATGCTCAGCGACGAGGCGAGGTGCGTGGACTGCCAGCGCTGCGTCTCCTTCTGCCCCGCCCATGCGCTCAAAATCGTCAAAAACGACTGCGCCTTCCGTGAAAACGCCAACTGGCGCTGCGACACTATAAAGGAAATCTTCAAGCAGGCGTCCAGCGGCGGCGTGCTGCTCTCCTCGATGGGCAACCCGAGGCCGCTGCCGGTCTATTGGGACCGCATACTCCTTGACGCCTCGCAGGTGACCAATCCTCCCATCGACCCGTTGCGCGAGCCGATGGAGACCAGAGTGTTCCTTGGCCGCAAGCCCTCCAAAATCCGCCGCGACGCCTGCGGCAGGATCGTCACCGACCTGCCGCCGCAGCTTGAGCTTTCCATGCCTGTGCTGTTTTCGGCGATGAGCTACGGCTCGATAAGCTACAACGCGCACGAGAGCCTTGCCCGTGCCGCAAGGGAGCTCGGCATACTCTACAACACCGGCGAGGGCGGACTGCACGAGGACTTCTACCGCTTCGGCGAAAACACTGTCGTTCAGGTCGCGTCCGGGCGCTTCGGCGTCCACGAGGCTTATCTCAACGCCGGAGCCGCAATCGAGATAAAGATGGGACAGGGCGCGAAGCCCGGCATCGGCGGCCACCTGCCCGGAGCAAAGATAGTCGGCGATATCTCCAAAACCCGCATGATACCCGAGGGCTCCGACGCCATCTCACCCGCACCGCACCACGACATCTATTCCATCGAGGATCTCCGCCAGCTCGTCTATTCCATAAAGGAGACTACACAGGACCGCAAGCCGGTAATCGTCAAGGTTGCCGCCGTACACAACATCGCCGCCATTGCGAGCGGCATCGCCCGCAGCGGCGCTGATATCATCGCAATTGACGGCCTCCGCGGCGGCACCGGAGCCGCGCCCACCCGCATCCGGGACAACGTCGGCATACCGATAGAGCTGGCTCTCGCGGCGGTGGATCAGCGGCTGCGCGACGAGGGAATACGCAACAACGTCTCGCTCATCGCCGGCGGAAGCATCCGCTCGGCGTCTGATGTCGTCAAGGCGGTCGCGCTCGGCGCCGACGCCTGCTATATCGCGACTGCGGCGCTGCTTGCGCTCGGCTGTCACCTCTGCCGCACCTGCCAAAGCGGCAATTGCAGCTGGGGCATCGCCACCCAACGCCCGGAGCTGGTGCGCCGCCTCGACCCCAACGAGGGCGCCGCGCGTCTTGTCAACCTGCTGACCGCATGGCGGCACGAGATCAAGGAGATGATGGGTGGAATGGGCATCAACTCCATTGAGGCGCTGCGCGGGAACCGCCGTATGCTGCGCGGCATCGGCATGACCGAAAAGGAGCTGGAGATCCTTGGCATAGCCCATGCGGGAGAATGACGGAAAAAGGCAGAAATTCATGAAAATTCTATTTTTTTACAAAAATACGGTAGAAATAATCCGAAAGGCGTGGTAAAATAAATTGTTTATCAATGCAAGCAACCTCGACTTTTCCGCGCTCAACCGCAGCATACGCAACGCCAACGGGAGCTGCCGCATTGGCGGCTGTCTGGGACAGCGCTTCATTGCGGCGGGAATGAGTGAAAAGTCCATCGAGATAGACGGTGTGCCCGGCAACGCGCTCGGCGCGTATCTCAGCGGCGCGCAGATAACCGTCAACGGAAACGCGCAGGACGCCGTGGGCGACACGATGAACGCCGGGCGGATAATCGTGCACGGGAGTGCCGGCGACGCCGCCGGCTACGCCATGCGCGGGGGCGAAATCTATATCAAGGGCAACGCAGGCTACCGTGCCGGAATACACATGAAGGAATACGGCGAGAAAAAGCCGGTTCTCGTTATCGGCGGCCACACCGGGAGCTTTCTCGGAGAATATCAGGCGGGCGGGCTTATAATTGTGCTCGGCCTGCACTCCGATCACCGTCCGATAGTCGGCAACTTTCCCGGCACCGGAATGCACGGCGGCAAGCTGGTGCTGCGCGGCGACGTATCGGCGGTACGCTTTCTCAATCAGGTCAAGCTGCGCCCCGCAACCGATGCCGATTTTGCCGAGATACATCCGTTCGTCGCGAATTTCTGTGCGTTTTTCGGCTACGACGCCGAATCGATGCTGCACGGAGACTACACCGTCGTCACACCGGACAGCAAAAATCCGTACAAGCAGATGTACGTTGCAAACTGAATTTGGGAGGACAGCGCCATGAAGTATTCAAAGGAAGAGATCATGCAGTATGTCGCGGAGGAGGACGTCAAGTTCATCCGCATGGCGTTCTGCGATATCTATGGCAGACAGAAGAATATCTCCATCATGCCGGGCGAGCTTGACCGGGCGTTTGAATACGGCATCGCCATCGACGCCTCCGCAATCCCCGGCTTTGGCGGCGAGGTTCATTCCGACATTCTGCTCCACCCGGATCCCTCGACGCTCGCGGTTCTTCCGTGGAGGCCGGAGCACGGACGCGTAGTGCGGATGTTCTGCTCGATAACCCATCCGAACGGCGAGCCGTTCGAGGCGGATACCCGCTCGCTGCTCATCAGAGCCGTGGAGGCCGCAAAAAAGACCGGTATCTCCTTTGCCTTCGGTACAGAGATGGAGTTCTACCTGTTCACCCGCGACGAAAACGGCGCGCCGACCAGGATCCCCTACGACAACGCCGGTTACATGGACATCGCGCCGGACGACAAGGGGGAGAACGTCCGCCGCGAGATATGCCTGACGCTCGAGCAGATGGGCATCCGGCCCGAAAGCTCCCACCACGAGGAGGGCCCCGGACAGAACGAGATCGACTTTCGCTATTCCGACCCGCTGACCGCCGCGGACAACGCCGTCACCTTCCACGCCGCCGTCAACACCGTCGCCGCGCGCAACGGCCTTTTCGCCGATTTCTCGCCCAAGCCGCTCGACTTCGAGGCTGGCAGCGGCATGCACATAAACATCTCGGCCAAAAGCGATGACCGTCGCGACGTCATGCCGCAGGTCATTGCAGGCATTCTTGACCACGTCTACGACATGACTGCGTTTCTCAACCCGACCATGGAATCCTATTTCCGCTTTGGCAGCAACAAGGCCCCGCGTTATATCTCCTGGTCGAGCGAGAACCGCTCGCAGCTCATCCGCATCCCCGCCGCGGAGGGCGAATACAGGCGCGCGGAGCTGCGCTCGCCCGATTTGCTCTGCAACCCGTATCTCGCGCTGACGCTGCTCATGTACGCCGGCCTCGACGGGATAATCAAGGGCACGCCGCTCCCCGCCCCGGCGGACATCAATCTCTACACCGCGCCGGACGAGGTGACAAGGCGTTTCCGCACGCTGCCCAGCGACCATCAGGAGGCAATGGCGGCTGCGCTCGAAAGCGGCTTCATAGCAAAAACGCTTCCTCGCTCGATAATACACGGCTACACCAGATGACATGCACCGCGCGTCAAAAAAGCTATTGATTACAGGAGGGATGCGGAATGGGTTCTGAACAGCGCCGTTACAGTCTGCTGCTGGCGTCGTCGGCGGAAAAATTCAACCGTGCCCTGCCCGCCATGCTCCCCGAAAGCCTCTATTCCCCCGTGACAGTCACGCCCTGCGTTGCGGATGCACGCAGAAGGCTGCTGGAAAATAAATATGACATCGTCATCGTAAACACTCCGCTGCCCGACGACTTTGGTACTCGGCTGGCGCTGGACGTCTGCGATTGCAGCGGCGCCGGCGTGCTGCTGCTGGTGAAAGCGGAGCATTATCCCGACATAAACGCGCGCGTATCGCCCAGCGGCGTGCTCGTCCTCTCCAAGCCGACCACGCCGCAGCTCATCACCCAATCGCTGACGCTGCTTTGCGCGACGCGTGAGCGGCTGCGCCGGATGGAGGAAAAAACCGCGTCCATCGAGGAAAAAATGGAGGATATCCGCGTGGTGAACCGCGCAAAGTGCCTGCTGATAGAGCAGCTCAGGATGACCGAGCCGGAGGCCCACCGCTATCTTGAAAAGCAGGCGATGGATCGCTGCGTCACAAGGCGCGCCATAGCGGAAAATATAATTTCAACCTATAAATAAAGCATCCAATACAAGAACGCCAGAAAAGGAGAACAAGCAATGACGAAATACATTTTTGTGACCGGCGGCGTCGTGTCCGGCCTCGGAAAGGGCATAACAGCGGCGTCGCTCGGACGGCTGCTCAAAGCGAGGGGGCTGAAGGTCGCCGCGCAGAAGCTCGACCCCTACATCAACGTCGATCCCGGCACGATGAGCCCCTATCAGCACGGCGAGGTCTACGTCACCGAGGACGGCGCCGAGACCGATCTCGACCTCGGGCACTACGAACGCTTCATCGACGAAAACCTGAACAAATACTCAAACCTCACCACCGGCAAGGTCTACTGGAACGTGCTCAACAAGGAGCGCCGCGGCGAATATCTCGGCTCGACGGTTCAGGTTATCCCGCACATCACAAATGAAATAAAGGACTTCGTGTACCGCGTTGGCAAGCAGACTGACGCCGACGTGGTCATCACGGAGATAGGCGGCACCATCGGCGACATTGAATCCCAGCCGTTCATCGAGGCGGTAAGACAGATATCCCTCGAGGTCGGACGTGAAAACAGCCTCTTCATCCATGTCACGCTGGTGCCGTTTTTGCGTGCATCCGACGAGCACAAATCCAAGCCGACGCAGCACTCGGTCAAGGAGCTTCAGGGCATGGGCATCAACCCCAATATTATTGTGCTGCGCTGCGACGAGCCGCTTGAGGAATCGATTTTCAAGAAGATATCGCTGTTCTGCAACGTCAAGCCCGACTGCGTGATCGAGAACATCACACTGCCCTGCCTCTATGAAGCGCCGCTGATGCTGGAGAAGGCCAGCTTTTCAAGCGTAGTTTGCCGCGAGCTTGGTATCGACGCGCCAAGCTCCGACCTGGACGAATGGCGCGATATGGTATCGCGCATCAAATCCCGCGAAAAAGAGGTTCACATCGGACTTGTCGGAAAATATGTCCAGCTTCACGACGCGTATCTCTCGGTCGCCGAGGCGCTGCGGCATGCGGGCTACACCCTCAACACCCACATCCGCATCCACTGGATTGACTCCGAGACGCTGACCGAGACCACCTATCGCGACGAGCTCTCTGCGCTCGACGGCATCATCGTTCCCGGTGGCTTCGGCGGCCGCGGCATCGAGGGAATGATACTCGCCGCGAGATACGCCCGCGAAAACCGCGTGCCATATTTCGGCATCTGCCTTGGGATGCAGATAGCCGTAATCGAATACGCCCGCAGCGTCGCCGGTATTCCGGACGCGCACTCCGGCGAGTTCGATGAGCTTTGCAAAAACAAGGTGATCGACTTCATGCCCGGCCAGAGCGACGACATCGACAAGGGCGGCACGCTGCGTCTGGGCGCATATCCCTGCGTCATCCGTCCGGGAACGACGATGGAGCGCTGCTACGGCTCGCTGAGCATCTCCGAGCGCCACCGTCACCGCTACGAATTTAACAACGACTATCGCGAGGCGCTCTCAAACGCCGGGCTCACCCTCTCCGGGCTCTCCCCGGACGGTCGCCTCGTCGAGACCGTCGAGCTGACCGACCGGCCCTTCCACGTCGGCGTTCAGTACCACCCCGAGTTCAAGTCCCGCCCGAACAAGGCACACCCGCTCTTCAGGGGCTTCATCGAGGCGGCGCTCGACCGGGCGGAGAGCCGCGGATAAAAATCCGAAGAAAGGAGCTTTTGCCAGGGCGAAAGCAACGGTAAAACAAATTATGAGATTCACAAAGATGCACGGCCTCGGAAACGACTACCTCTATGTATTCTCCGACGTCGAGCCCGCGGAGCCGGAAGCGCTTTCGATAAAGCTGTCCGACCGGCACTTCGGCGCGGGCTCCGACGGGATGATATGGATCCTTCCCTCTGAGGCTGCCGATTTTAAGATGCGCATATTCAACGCCGACGGCAGCGAGGCGGAGATGTGCGGCAACGGCATCCGCTGCGTCGGAAAGTACGTCTACGACAAGGGCCACACCCGCAAAACGCGGCTGACCGTCGAGACGCTCTCAGGCATAAAGTCGCTCGAGCTTGCCGTGGAAAACGACAGGGTGAAAAGCGTGACCGTCGGCATGGGTAAGGCTGTCGTTGGCGGCCGGGCAAATGTGGTTATCGACGGTGAAAAGGTGGAATACACTCCCGTCTCGATGGGCAATCCGCACGCCGTTGTGTTTACGGACGACGCCGCGCACGCGCCGCTGACCACACTTGGCGCAAAAATGGAGCGCGCGCCCGCCTTTCCCGGCGGCGTCAACGTCGAGTTTGTTCAGGTGCTCGCGCCGGACAGGCTGCGTATGCGTGTCTGGGAGCGCGGCAGCGGGATAACGATGGCATGCGGTACGGGTGCGTGCGCATCGGTTGCGGCGGCTGTGGCGGCGGGCCTCTGTAGATCCGGCGGCGCTGTCGAGGTTGTGCTTGACGGCGGCAGCCTCTACATCAGCGTGTCCCCGGAAAACGACGTGACAATGACCGGCCCCGCAGAGACGATTTATGAAGGAGAGACTGTAGATGATTAGCCCGAATCTGCACTACGGCGAGCTGAAAAGCTCCTATCTGTTCCACAATATCTCGCTGAAGGTCGCCGCGTACAGCGGGACGCATCCGGACGCGCACCTGCTGCGGCTCGGGATCGGCGACGTGACGCTCCCGCTGTGCGACGCGGTTATAAGGGCACTGCACTCGGCGGTGGACGACCAGTCGCGAAAGGAGACGTTCCACGGCTACATGCCGGAATGCGGCGCGGATTTCTTTCGCGAGGCCGTCCGGGGCTATTACGCCGAACGCGGCATACCGCTCGCTGCGGACGAGATATTCGTCTCGAGCGGCGCGAGCGACGAGCTGGGTGACATCCTCGACCTCTTCTCCTCCGACAACGCGGCGCTCATCATGGAGCCGGCATATCCCGCCTATGTGGACGCGAACGTCATCTCCGGGCACAGGGTGATCCATCTCCCCGCCTCGCGCGATAACGGCTTTGTGCCGTCGCCCGATCCGTCAATTCGCGCCGACCTCATATATATATGCTCGCCGAACAATCCCACCGGCGCGGTGTTCAGCCGCGAAATACTCTCCGAATGGGTGGAATATGCCAACGCAAACGGCGCGGTCATTCTCTTCGACGCCGCCTATGAGGCGTTCATAGAGGACACTGACGTCCCGCACAGCATCTTTGAGATAGCCGGAAGCCGCACCTGTGCCATCGAGATATGCTCCCTCTCCAAGACGGCGGGCTTCACCGGCACCCGCTGCGGCTACACCGTCATTCCAAGAACGCTTTCGCGCGGCGGCATGAGCTTCAACTCGATGTGGGTGCGCAACCGCACCACCAAAACCAACGGCGTCTCATATATCCTCCAGCGCGGCGGCGCGGCTGTGTTCTCGCCGGAGGGGCAGCGCGAGATAAAAGAGAGCATTGCCGTCTATAAGGCGAACGCCGCAGTGCTGATGGAAGCGCTAGACGGCTGCGGGATATGGTATTGCGGCGGCAAAAACGCGCCGTATATCTGGATGGAGTGCCCGATGGGCATGGGAAGCTGGGAGCTGTTCGATTTTCTGCTCGCCGAAGCGCAGATCGTCGGCACTCCGGGCGAGGGCTTCGGCGCCTGCGGCGAGGGCTATTTCCGCCTTTCCACCTTCGGCGACCCAAGCGACACAAAAGAAGCCGCCAAACGCTTTACAAAGCTGTTCGGCGTGTGATATAATAATCTCATAAAAATACTCTGGGCGGCTCCCTCGCCCGGAGTATCATTGTAAATCCCCACAAAGCCTTTACACCGCCAACCGTTTACTATTTATCCATATCAAGGGGGTCAACGCATGAGAGAAAAGGACAGAAAGCTCGTTCTCGAGGACGGGAGCGAATATGTCGGCTACGGCTTCGGCGGCAGCTCCGAGAGGGTGTGCGAGATCGTTTTCAACACGTCGATGGTAGGCTATCAGGAGGTCGTCTCCGACCCGTCCTACACCGATCAGGCAGTCGTCATGACCTATCCGCTTATAGGCAACTACGGCGTCACCGACGACGACTTCGAGTGCAAAAATCCGAGCATCGGCGGACTTGTCGTCTACGACTACAACGACATGCCCTCCAACTTTCGCTACACCAAGACACTCTCCGAGCTGCTTGAGGAAAACGGCATCCCCGGCATTTCCGGCGTCGATACCAGAAAGCTCACCCGCAGCATCCGCGACCTCGGCTCACGCCGCGCGCTGATAACCGCCGCGGACACTCCGGTCGAGCACGCGCTCGAAATTATCCGGAGCACGCCGGTGCCGCACGACGCGGTGCGACGCGTGAGCTGCAAAAAACGCTGGTATTCCCGCACCTCTAACCCACGCTTCAACGTCGTCGCGGTGGATTGCGGGATAAAGCTCAACATCATCCGCTCACTCAACCGTTTTGGCTGCAACGTCACCGTCGTGCCCTATGACACGCCCGCAACGGAGATCGAATTTATGAAGCCGGACGGCGTGTTCCTCTCAAACGGTCCCGGCAACCCGGAGGATGTGACTCCGGTCATCGAGACGGTCCGGCGCCTTCGCGGCCGCTATCCCATCTTCGGCATCTGCCTCGGCCACCAGATAATCTCGCTTGCCTACGGCGCGCACACCTATAAGCTCAAGTTCGGCCACCGCGGCGGCAACCATCCCGTCATGAACACGGACACCGGCAAAATCGAGATCACCTCGCAGAACCACAGCTATGCCGTGGACAAAGCAAGCGTAGAGGGCACAGGGCTTGCCGTAACCCACATAAATCTGCTTGACGGCACCGTGGAGGGCATGAGGTGCGCCACCGACCGCGTGTTCAGCGTCCAGTACCACCCCGAGAGCGCGCCCGGCCCGCAGGACAGCAGCTACCTGTTTGAGCAGTTTGTGCAGCAGATGAAGGAGGCGAAGGGCAATGCCTAAGAGAACGGATATCAAAAAAGTGCTTGTCATCGGCTCCGGCCCGATAGTTATCGGACAGGCCGCCGAATTTGACTACGCGGGAACTCAGGCGTGCCTCGCTCTGAAGGAGGAGGGCTACGAGGTCGTTCTCGCCAACTCCAACCCGGCTACCATCATGACCGATACCTCCATCGCCGACAAGGTGTATATGGAGCCGTTGACGCTGGAATTTCTGGCGCGCATCTGCCGTCTTGAGCGCCCCGACGCCATCGTTCCGGGCATCGGCGGCCAGACCGGGCTTAACCTTGCGATGCAGCTCTCCAAAAAAGGCGTGCTTGACGAGTGCGAGATCGAGCTGCTCGGCACCGACGCAAGGAGCATCGAATGCGCCGAAGACCGCGAGCTGTTCAAGCAGCTGTGCGAGCGCATCGGCGAGCCGGTAGTCCCGTCGAAAATATCCTACAACGTCGAGGAGGCGCTGGAAGCCGCTGTGGAGATCGGATATCCCGTGATTCTGCGCCCGGCATTCACTCTTGGCGGCACAGGCGGCGGCTTTGCAGACACCCCGGAGGATCTGCGCGAGATGATGAAAAACGCTCTCGCCCTTTCGCCAGTGCATCAGGTGCTGATCGAAAAGAGCATCAAGGGCTACAAGGAGATCGAATACGAGGTCATCCGCGACGCCAACGACACCGCCATTACCGTGTGCAACATGGAAAACCTCGACCCCGTCGGCATCCACACCGGCGACTCCATCGTTGTCGCCCCCAGCCAGACGCTGACCAACAAGGAATATCACATGCTGCGCGACAGCGCCCTGCGCATAATCCGCGCGCTCGGCGTCAAGGGCGGCTGCAACGTCCAGTTCGCGCTCGACCCGCACTCGTTCCGCTACTACGTCATTGAAGTCAACCCGCGCGTGTCCCGTTCCTCGGCGCTCGCCTCCAAGGCAAGCGGATATCCGATAGCGCGCGTCTCCGCAAAGATTGCCGTGGGAATGGATCTGCACGAGATACGTCTTGCAAACACTCCCGCCTGCTTCGAGCCGGCCCTCGACTACATAGTCACCAAAATGCCGCGCTTCCCCTTTGACAAGTTCCCGGCGGCTCTCAACACCCTTTCCACCCAGATGAAGGCCACGGGCGAGGTCATGAGCGTGGGCCGCACCTTTGAGGAGAGCCTGCTCAAGGCGATTCGATCACTTGAGGAGAACAAGAACCACATCCACATGGAAAAATTCGACTCCTCGCACATGAGCGTGGACGAGCTGCTCGAATACATCAAAAACGGCACCGACGATCGCATCTATGCCATCTCCCAACTGATATGGATGGGGGTAGACCCCTCGCTCATCTGCGACATCACGCAGATTGACATGTTCTTCCTTGACAAAATCAAAAAAATTGTCGATTTTGAGAGAGAGCTGGAGACATCCCCGCACTCCTCAGAGCTGCTGCGTGAGGCGAAGCGTCTGGGCTTCTCGGACTCCTATGTCGCGGAGCTTTGGAACGACACCGAGGACAACGTCTACGAGCGCCGCCGCAGAGAGAACATCTTCCCGGTCTACAAGATGATCGACACCTGCGCGAGCGAATTTGACAGCTACATCCCCTATTTCTACTCCACCTATGCCGACGAGAACGAGTCGATCGTCTCGGATAAAAAGAAGGTGATCGTCCTCGGCTCCGGCCCGATACGCATCGGTCAGGGCGTGGAGTTCGACTATTCCACCGTTCACGCCGTGCGCACCATCCGACAGCTCGGCTACGAGGCCATCGTCATCAACAACAACCCCGAGACCGTCTCGACCGATTACACCACCGCCGACAAGCTCTATTTTGAGCCGTTGACTGTCGAGGACGTGATGAACATCGTTCAGCTCGAAAAGCCGGAGGGCGTCATAGCGACGCTGGGCGGGCAGACCGCCGTCAACCTTGCGGAGCCGCTCGCGCGGCGCGGCGTGAAGATTATAGGCACCGGCCGCAGCGCCATCGAAAAGGCGGAGAATCGCGACGCCTTCGATGCGGTCATCAAGTCGCTGGGCATCCCCAATCCGCAGGGCGAGGCCGTCACCGATATAGAGAGCGGCGTCAGGGCCGCGGAGCGCATCGGCTATCCGCTGCTCGTACGCCCAAGCTTCGTGCTGGGTGGGCGCGCAATGGAGATCGTTGCGAACGAGAGCATGCTGCGCAAATATCTTCGCAGCGCCGTCGAGGTGGACGAGGACAAGCCGGTGCTGATTGACAAGTACCTCTCAGGCAAGGAGGTTGAGGTGGACGCCGTCTGTGACGGAGAGCAGGTGCTCATCCCCGGTATAATGGAGCTTGTGGAGCGCACCGGTGTCCACTCCGGCGACAGCACAAGCGTATACCCGCCCTTCTCCATTTCTGAGGCCGTCAAGACGACCATCGCCGAATACACGACGAAGCTTGGCCTTGGAATCGGCATAGTCGGGCTGTTCAACATTCAGTTTATCGTTGACGGCAACGACAATGTTTACGTCATCGAGGTCAATCCGCGCGCGTCCCGCAGCGTGCCGTTCCTCTCCAAATCGACCGGGCAGAATCTCGTCAACATCGCGACGCGCGTCATGCTTGGGCAGACGTTGCGTGAGCAGGGACTGACCGAGATGCGTCTGCCGGAGAAGAAGTGGTGGTACGTCAAGGCTCCCGCGTTCTCCTTCGCCAAGCTGACAGGCATGGACGCCTATCTGTCGCCGGAAATGAAATCGACCGGAGAGGCCATCGGCTACGACCGGCGGCTCAACCGTGCGCTCTACAAGGCGCTACAGGCGTCCGGCATCAAGATGAAGGAGTACGGCACCGTCATCGTGACCCTGGCAGACGAGGACAAGGAGGAGGCGCTCCCGCTGGTAAAGCGCTTCTACCGTCTCGGCTTCAACATCGAGGCGACTATTGGCACCGCGAACTTTCTCAAGCTTCACGGCATCCGCACCCGTGTACGCGGCAAGCTCAGCGAGGGCAGCGAGGAAATCCTCGACTCCATCCGCGCGGGCTATGTCAGCTACATCATCAACACCCGCGCCATTCTTTCCGGCGTACACTACGAGGACGGAGTCGCGATAAGGCGCTGCGCCGTACAGAACGGCGTGACGATCTTCACCTCCCTCGATACGGCGCGCATAGTGCTTGACGTGCTCGAAGAAATCACACCCGAGATATCCACCATCAACGCCGGCCACTAACCGGCGGTCGCCCGGGCAATGTCCGGTGATATATCCGCGGCGGGCAATGTCCGGTGATATATCCGCGGCGGGCAAGCGCCCGCAGGCATATCCGCAGTTCGCGCAAAGGCGCTTACGTTATCGAGTGCGCTGGCTGGTTCGCGCGGAGTTGAGTGGTTCTATCTTTTCTTATGGTTAACTTTTTCTTTCGCCTATCGGCGAGGATTGACTGCGCTTTGGCGCTGACTTGCCCTCGTGCCGGGCGGGCACTTACTTTCGTTCTGCGACGAAAGTAAGCAAAGGCGCACCAAGGAAAGAGAAGAAAACCGTTCGGGCGGTTTTCTTCTCTCCCCTTGGATCTCCTCTCATCTTTCGACCGGACGCGGAACGCCTCCGCGCTTTGCGCGGTGGGCTTACGTTATCAAGTGCGCTGACTGGCTCGCGCGGAGAAAGGTAGAATTATGCTCGCGCCGCGGGGGATGGACGCTGTGCAACAGCAAACGTAAGAAACCGTCGCTTGCGCCGGTTTCGTCCGCGGATATATCTGCGGGCATTGCCCGCCGCGATTCGCCTCCGGGCTTTGCGCGGTGGGCTTACGTTATCAAGTGCGCTGACTGGCTCGCGCGGCGAAAGGTTGAATTATGCTCGCGCCGCGGGGATGAACGCTGCGCAATAGCAAACGTAAGAAACCGTCGCTTGCGCCGGTTTCGTCCGCGGCTATATCTGCGGGCATTGCCCGCCGCCGCGGGAATAAGTTAACGAAACCGATAACGTAAGGTTCCCGCAACGCGAAGCGTGAGGACGACCGATCCGCGGCTATATCCCCGGGCATTGCCCGGCCGCGGGAATTAATGCTGCGCAAAGGAGAAATAATATGGCACTTGACGGCGCTCTGTTGAGCGTTATAATCAAAGAGCTTTCTGAGGTTGCGCTGGGCAGCCGTGTGGAGAAGCTGTACCAGCCCTCGCAGGAGGAGCTGGTGATCGTGCTGCGGCTGACAGGAGCAGTGGAACCGTACGGAAATTCGGTGAAGCTGCTGCTTTGCTCTGGCGCGAACAGCCCGAGAATACAATTCACCAGAAGCAGCATCGAGAACCCAAAGGTTCCTCCGATGCTGTGTATGCTGCTACGCAAGCGCATCGGCGCGGCGCGGCTCGTCGGCATCCGTCAGCTTGGCCTGGATCGCGCGGTCTTTTTCGACTTCGATGCGACCGACGAGCTCGGAGACCCCTCGCCCGTCACCATCGCCGTCGAGCTTATGGGACGCCATAGCAATATCATTGCGATAAACCGCGACGGCGAGGTCATCGACGCGGTGCGGCGCATAACCGGCGAAACCTCTTCGGTGCGGCAGGTGCTCCCCGGCATCCGCTACGCCCTGCCGCCGTCCCAGAACAAGCTTGACCCGCGCGCCGTCTCCGCGGAGGAGATGGTTGACTCCGTGCTTGCCGAAAGCCCCGATTCGCAGCTTCAAAAGCGGCTTATCGGCTGCATCGAGGGTATATCTCCTCTCGTCTGCCGGGAACTGGTGTTCCTGAGCGCGGGCAGCGTCGACGCCGCCTGCTGTGATCTTGACTCCGCCGGGCGCGAGAGACTTTTGGCGCAGCTTGAAATGCTTCGCGGCATCCTGATTTCGCCGCCTGACGGCTGCTATATGCTGCAAAACGGCGAGGGCCGGCCGATGGATTTCTCGTTTTTGCCGGTGACGCAGTACGGCGCGCTTGCGACGCTGAAAAAATATCCGAGCTGCTCCGCCATGTTTGACGACTTTTACCGCGAGCGCGGTGCGTCCGACCGCATGAAGCAGCGCTCCCACGAGCTGCTGCGCCACGTTGAAAACATCTCCGAGCGCATCGCACGCAAGCTTGGCAACCAGCGGCTGGAGCTGGAGCAGAGCCGCAGCCGCGATGAGCTGCGCGTCTGCGGCGACATCCTCAACGCCAATCTCTACCGGCTGGAAAAGGGCATGACGAGCTGTGAGCTGGAAAATTTCTATGAGGATGGCGCGCCGCTAATGCGGATAAAGCTTGACCCCGCGCTTACGCCGGTGCAGAACGCGCAGAAATACTATAACGAGTACCGCAAGGCGTGCACGGCTGAGAAGAAGCTCACCGAGCTCATTGCGTCCGGCGAGAGCGACGCGAGCTACATTGAGTCGGTGCTCGGCCTCATCGTGCGCGCCCGCACCGAGGCGGATCTGAATTCGCTGCGCGACGAGCTGCACCAGCAGGGCTTCGTCAAGAGCCGCGGACAACGCAGCACGAAAAACGGCAAGTCCGTCAAGTCTGAAAAGCTGCCTCCGCTGCGTTATCGCTCCACCGACGGCTTTGAGATACTCTCCGGGCGCAGCAACCTGCAAAACGACCAGCTAACCCTGAAGCAGAGCCGTCCGTGGGATATCTGGCTGCACACGCAGAAAATTCCCGGCTCGCACACCATCATCATCACCAACGGCGAGGCCGTGCCGAACAGCACCCTCGAACAGGCCGCGATAATCGCCGCCTACAACTCCAACGCGCGCGAGTCCACCCGCGTTCCGGTGGATTATACCAACGTCAAAAACGTCAAAAAGCCGAACGGCGCCAAGCCCGGCATGGTAATCTACAGCACCTACAGCACCGCGATTGTCACGCCGGACGGCGCGCTCGTCGAGAGCCTGGCGGTCTGATATCGCAAAAAGAGCCTACCTGCGGGAGCTTCCGCAGAAAGGCTCTTTAAACTTTTGCCTCAACAACACCGCTAATTTTTCACCGCCAGATACACGAGCCGCTGAGAATCGGGCCGCGGCGGGTCAAACGAGTCCTCGTCAAAGCAGTATATCTCGCCAAAGCCGCAGCCGTTGAGCGTCTCGCGCAGAAATTCGCCACTGTAGGCGCGCTCCGCGATGTGGTCGGCGCTGCGATAGTAGGCGCCGTCGCGGCACTCGAAGATGTCGAGATCCATCTCGACGGTCTGCGTCGCCGGGTCGTAGGCGTTCTGCCAGACGCAGTAGACCTCGTCGTAGTCGTAGACAAATACGTTATCGCCCAGCACCTCGCGATGCTTATATTCGCTGTTGACGTCGAAAGCGAATACGCCGCCGGGGTTGGTGAACAGCGCAACGCGCTCGATGGTCTTTTTCACCAGCCTCTCGTCGGTCAGGTGGTTCAGGCTGTCCAGCGCGCACACCGTCGCGTCGACGGTGCCGTAAAGATCGAGCCGCGGCATATCCTGACAGAGCGGCAGGATTTCCAGTTCCGTCTCCAGCTTCTTTTGCAGCAGCTCGCTGAGCATCTCAAACGAGCCGTCCACCGCTATAACGTCAAAGCCGCGGCGCGCCAGCTCCACCGAAAGGCTCCCGGTGCCACAGGCGAGATCAAGCAGCAGCCTCGCGTTCGGGGCGTAGCGTTTAATAAGCCGCTCGAAATAATCCGCGCGGCTTGAATAGGATATGTCGCCTGTCAAAAGGTCATAAAAGCGTGCAAGGCCATGATATCCACTCATCTTCACTCGCTCTTCTTGCCGTCGGCATCAATGCGGTCGAAAACTATGCGGTAGCCGTCGCAGCCGTAGTTGAGCGAGCGGTTGACGCGGCTGATGGTCGCGGTGCTCGCGCCGGTCTCCTGCACGATATCGCTGTAAACGCGGCGGTTGTCCAGCATACGCGCGACATGAAGACGCTGCGAAAGTGCCTTCAGCTCCGGCACCGTGCACAGATCCTCGAAGAAGTTGTAGCACTCATCCAGCGTTTCAAGCTTCAGAATAACATTAAACAGAAAATCCAGATTCTCGTCCTTGAGCTTGCTGTTCATTTATCCGTTTCCATCCTTCCAGAACGTAAAGCCGCCTTATGGTGAATCGGCAGCCGTGTGTGTATGAGCTTGAATAAATCATCTTATATATAACATTTTAATGCTTCGTAGCGGAAAAGTCAAGTGTAAACTATGCCTCCGGAAAGATTTCAACACTTTGCCGAATTATCATATCATTTTATGGCAACTGCTCCAAAGTTACGAGCGCCGTTCGATCAGCACCGGCCTGACGCAAACGTTTTCCGGCGTCTGTCCGTCGAGCGAGCACATCATCAGCCGCGCCGCCTGTGAGCATATCTCAGCGAAGGGCAGCGCTATTGAGGTTATCGACGGGATATACATCTCCGCGAGCGGCGTATTGTTGAAGCCGGTCACGCGAACCTGCTCCGGCACCGCCACACCCTGACGGTAGAAGCCGCAGATCACTCCGGCTGCAAGCTCGTCGGTCTCGCAGAAAACCGCCTGCGGCAACGCGCCGCTGCGCACGAGCGCCTTTGCCGCGTCGTAGCCCGTCTGGAAGGAGAAATCTCCGTGGAAGATGCGCCCGGGCCCGACAAAAACGCCCGCCTCTCCCAGCGCAGAACGGACGCCGCCGAACTTGAACGCGGAGATCACGCTGTCGCGCGGCCCACCGACATAGGCGAAATCCCGGCAGCCCTCGTCCAACAAAAATTCCGCCGCCAGCCTCATCCCGTCGCTCACGTCCACCCATACCGCCGGATGCTCGAAGCGCGGCTCACGCCAGTGCATGCACACCATCGGCAGCCTCCCTGTAATCAGCTCCGAAATCGCGGCTATCATCCGCTCGTCGTCTCCGAAGCAGAAGATCACGCCGTCCACGCCCGTGAAATCCTCAGCCGCCGGCTCGCGATCTGTGTTTTGCAGCAGCGCCGTGTAGCCGGCCAGCTCCAGCTCGCGGCGCAGTCCCTCGAACATCTCCGCGAAGAACGGGTTGTCGATGCGTTGCATAACCACTCTTATCGCGAGCGTCTTTTTCGTGCGCAGCGAGCGCGCCGTCCGCGACGGGATGTAGTTGAGCTGCTCTATTGCCGCCTGTATCCGTTCGCGCGACGATGGCAGCACGCTGTCCGGCGACTTGAGATATTTCGACACGCACGCCGCCGACAGGCCCGCCAGCGCCGCGACATCCTTTATATTTGCCATTGTCATCACACCTTCGCTCATTCGCAGCGGCCAGCCCCTTCCGCCGTGCGTTGCACAGAGCACAGTGTACAGCCGTCGCGTATTACGGTTTTATTATAACAAATTTTCTCCTTCGTGGCAACCGTCGTGCCCGGCAGGAACAAATTTGAGGCGATAATATACGCTTTTTGCGCGACCTTTGTGCTTTCAAGGTTTTCAATCACTACCTCTTGACTTGTGTATCGGTTTCCGGTTATTGTAACAAATCTTCTCCTTCGTGGCAACCGTCGTGCCCGGCAGGAACAAATTTGAGGCGATAATATACGCTTTTTGCGCGACCTTTATGCATTCAGTTTTTTCACTCCCCACCTCTTGACTTGTGTATCGATTTCCGGTTATTGTAACAAATCTTCTCCTTCGTGGCAACCGTCGTGCCCGACAGGAACAAATTTGAGGCGATAATATACGCTTTTCGCGCGCCCTTTATGCATTCAGTTTTTTCACTCCCCACCTCTTGACTTGTGTATCGATTTACGATATAATATATCTGTCATAAGTTAACAGTGCACATTTTTAACGCTGCGCATACGCCCATGTGCGTGACCGTGATGCTATACCGGCTGTGTGTATCGATTCACAAAGCTGGATCACCTCCGCTTGCGCGCATATTCTCTCTACATATCTATACCATCGTCTTTTGCTGCCCGCGTTGCTTTCTTTCCACAACGCGCAGCCCATTTCTCTCCGGCGGCAAAATGGGTATTGATTCCACCCGTGCGAAAACGCCCGCGCTGGCTGCGACAGCCTGTCCGCACGCCCTACGCACGCCGCATGAGCTTAAACAGTGCGCTGCTCATCGCGTGTATCGATTCATGTCAAGTGCAGTGCGTTTCCCACTCTGCGCAAACGTTTATGCCCGCTGCAACGGACGCACACGGCTCAACACCGGCGGTAAGACAAGCATTGGCTCCACCCGTGCGAAAACGCCCGCGCTGGCTGCGCTGGCTGCGACAGCCTGTCCGCACGCCCTACGCACGCCGCATGAGCTTGAACAGTGCGCTGCATATCGCGTGTATCGATTCATGCCGAGTGCAGTGTGTTTCCCACTCTGCGCAAACGTTTATGCCCGCTGCAACGGACGCACACGGCTCAACACCGGCGGCAAAATGGGCATTGATTCCCCCTGTGCGAAAACGCCCGCGCTGGCTGCTCCGGCTGCGACAGCCTGTCCGCACGCCCTGCGCACGCCGCATGAGCTTAAACAGTGCGCTGCTCATCGCGTGTATCGATTCATGTCAAGTGCAGTGCGTTCCCCACTCAATATCCCACGCGGACACCGGCACCCTTTTCCATTGTATTCACCGCTACGTCTCTGCGTGGAGCCGCCGGAATATTCGCTTTTAAAAATACGGACAGTTTTTTATGGGCAGGCTAAGCCTTCAAATCACCTACACCGGAGACGGGCACCAACCCTGCACCCGTCTGCACGTTATATCTGATAGACGGCGGTAAGGGCTGCTTCAACGGACGCAGGTCCGCCGCCGGTCAGGGCTTTATCTGCCGACCGGATCTGCGCTGCGGGCACTCACCGTCCTTTCACAAGTTTACGGCGTCTCTCCCGGCGCATACCGCAAATTGCTCCGCAACGTAGCCCCTTTTTGCATAAAAGGGTCGTTCGCCGTCCTTTTTCCATCAAATACCATCATTTTACTCAGGAGGTCCTTATATGGCGCTTGCAGGGATCGACATCGGAACAAGCGGCTGCAAATGCAGCGTTATGACGCCGGACGGGCGGCTGCTCGCCGAGAGCTACCGGGCGTATCCGGCGCTGCGCGAGGGCGGACGCCACGAGCTGGACGCGGGACTTTTGTGGGACGCGGTTCGTCACACGCTTGGCGGCGCGGCGAGGCAAAGCCCGCAGAAAATCGAGGCCGTCTGCGTCACCTCTTTCGGCGAGAGCTGCGTGCTCGTCGGACGCGATGGCGAACCGCTCTGCCCGGTCATGCTCTACACCGATCAACGCGGCGCGGCGGAGAGCAGGAGCCTCGCATCGCGCCTCGCGCCGGAACGGATATTCGAGCTTACCGGCCACACCGCAAGCCCGGCGTACTTTCTTCCAAAGCTGATGTGGTACCGGCAAAACGAGCCGGAGCTATACGGAAAAATTGCAAAAATACTGCCTGTCGCAGCCTATGCAGCCTTCCGTCTGTGCGGTGAGGCCGCCGCGGATTACTCGCTGGCGGCGCGCACGATGATGCTCGACGTGCGGCAAAAGCGCTGGTGTGACGAGGTGCTGGCGGCGTCTGAGACGGACAGGGCGCTGCTGCCGCAGCCGCTCCCCGCCGGAACGTGCCTTGGAACGGTCAGGACGGACGTAGCGCGCGAGCTGGGGCTTGGAGAGGGTGTCTCCGTTGTGCTCGGCTGTCATGATCAGGTGGCGTGCGCCATCGGCTCCGGAGCGCTGCGCGCGGGAAGCGCCGTCAATGGCAGCGGCACCGTCGAATGCGTCACGCCGGTGTTTGACCGCATTCCCGAGCCCGCGCCGATGCTGCGCGGAAGCTTTGCCGTCGTTCCGGCAACCTCCGGCCTTTACGTCACCTACGCCTACATTTATACCGGCGGCGCACTGCTGCAATGGTTTCGGGAGTGCTTTGGCGCGGAGCTGGAGCCGCGCGCCATTGCCGAGGGCAAGAGCGTTTTCGCGCTGCTCGACGAGCAGGTGCGCCGCAACCCCACCGGTCTGCTTGTGCTGCCGCACTTTGCGGGCGCGGCGACGCCCTATATGGACAACGACGCCTCCGGCGCGATAATCGGACTGCGGCTGGAGCACGGCTTCCACGACGTCTATCAGTCGCTTCTGGAGGGTGTATGCTACGAAATGCGGCTCTGTCTCGACATTCTCCGTGACGCCGGGATAACCGTCAGCTCGATGCGCGCCACCGGCGGCGGTTCGCGCAGCGCCCCCTGGAACCGGATGAAAGCCGACATCTGGAACGCAGAGCTGCAAACCATTGATCGCCGCGAAGCTGGCGCCTGCGGCACCATCCTGCTCGCCGCGACCGCCGCCGGAGCGTATCCCTCGCTCGACGCCGCAATGTCCTCTGTGAGGATTTCCGAATGCTTTGAGCCGTCTGAGGATCGCGAACGCTTTGCACCGCACCTTGAGCGCTACCGCCGCGTCTACGAGGCGGTAAAATATATCGAGAATACAAAAACGGGAGGTAACCTCTGATATGAAAAAGACGACCTTTGCGCTGTATTTCGGCAACCGCGGCTTCATGCCCGCCGAGCTCATCTCCGGCGCGCGCCGCGATATGATAAAGGCGGTCGCCGACGCCGGCTACGATTATATTGCGATGGACGAGAATGCGACCCGCTACGGTGCGGTCGAAACGCGCGACGAGGGGATGCTCTATCACGACTGGCTCCGCTCACACGAGGGCGAGTACGACGGCGTCATCCTGTGTATGCCCATCTTCATCGACGAGATCGGCGCCGTGACTGCGCTTCAGGACGCCGGAACGCCGATATTGATGCAGGCGTGTCCCGACGAGCCGGGCCTGATGGACTTCGCCCACCGCCGCGATGCCTTCTGCGGCAAATTCTCCGTCACCGACGTCTTTACCCAGTATCGCATCCCCTTCACCGTGCTAAAGCCGCACGTCGTACACCCGCTCTCCCCGGCTTTTCGCCGGAATCTTGACGATTTTGCCGCAATCTGCCGCGTCGTGGGCGGCATGAAGCGCTTCAACCTCGGCTGCATCGGCGCGCGCACCACAGCGTTCAAGACCGTTCGGTTCGACGAGGTTACCCTCCAGCGCTACGGCATAAACGTCGAGAGCTTCGACCTCTCCGAGCTCGTCTACAAGGTCGGCCTGCTTGACGACGGCGACAAGGCTGTCAGAGAGCGCCTCGCGCGCCTTGAGAATTATTCCGACTTCTCCCGCGTTCCGCTGCCAAACAAGCTCAATCTTGCAAAAATCAGCGTCGTCATCGACGAATACATCGAGACCTACCACCTCGACGCCGTCACCCTGCGCTGCTGGAACGAGCTTGAGACCATCCTGCGCGTCTGTCCGTGCGTGCTCGTCTCCGAGCTCAACGACCTCGGCGTCGTCTGCTCCTGCGAGATCGACCTTTGCTCGGCGATAACCATGCGCGCCATGTCGCTCGCCTCCGGACAGCCCTCCGCCTGCCTTGACTGGAACAACAACTACGGCTCCGAAGAAAACAAGGTCATCCTGTTCCACTGCGGCCCTGTCGCCAGAAGCCTGATGGAGCCTGGCGGCGTCGTGACCGAGCACAAGATGTTCGCAAAATGCGACCCGGGCAGCGGCTGGGGCAGCAACGAGGGACGCATCCGCCCGTTCGACATGACCTTCTCCAACTGCCTGACAGATTCCGGCAGGCTCATCGTCTACGCCAGCGAGGGCCGCTTCACCGGTGAGCCCATTGAGGACGCCTACTTCGGCTGCGGCGGCGTCGCGGAGATAGACAATCTCCAGAACCGACTCGTCAGGCTTGCACGCGGCGGCTTCAAGCATCATACCACCGTAGGCGTGGGCCACATGAAGGACGTCCTTGAAGAGGCGTTCGACACCTATCTTAAATATGACGTCGTCGAGATCTGAGGGAAAAAAATGAGTCTTATCCGCACACGCACCGAAACGCTTGAGATATACCGCCGCGCGGCACAGCGCGGCTGGACGCTGCCCTGCATCTGCACCGAAAACCTCACCACCACCGAGGCCATACTCACCGCAGCCGAGGATTTCCGGCGCGACAACGGTCTTTCCACGCTCCCCGTCATCGTTGCGATGACCTGCCGCTATCCTCACCGCAGCCAAGCCGCGAACTACACTCACACCCGCCGCTGGGAGACGGGTCTGCGCCTGTTCACCGAATCGGTGAAGCTTTTGGCGGGCACGGGCGGGCCGTTCGAGCGCCTCGAGGTCATGCTGCACCTCGACCACATCCAGCACGACCTTGACCGCGAGCTGCTCGACAGCGACCTCTCCGACTACGCGTCCATCATGTTCGACGCCTCAACACTCCCCTTCGACGAAAACATCCGCAGCACCGCCGCTTTCATTCGTCGCCGCGGAGACGAGCTGCTCGTCGAGGGTGCCTGCGACGAGATTGTCGACGCGACCGGCGGCGCTCACAACGCGCTGACCACTCCCGCCAACGCGCGCCGTTTCCTTGACGAGACCGGCGCAGATCTCATCGTCTGCAACCTCGGCACCGAGCACCGCGCCTCCGGCCGCGAGCTGCAATATCACGGGGAGCTCAGCCGCGAGATAAAGGCCGTCGCCGGCGAGCGCATCGTGCTGCACGGCGCGTCGTCCGTTCCGCAGGACCAGGTGGCCGGGCTGTTCGACGACGGCGTCTGCAAGGTCAACATCTGGACGGCGCTCGAGCGTGATTCCTCGCCCGTCCTGTTTGAAAGCATGGTTCGCAACGCCGGCAGGATAGCCGGCCGCGCCGTGATCGACCGCCTCATTGCCGACGGGCTGCTCGCTCCCACCGTTCCAAGCTCCTCCCCGGTGTCGCTCGACCGCTTCACCACCCTGTACCGCCAGGACATCGTCTTTGAGTGTATGCGCAGGCTCGTCCGCGGCTATTACGACCTCTGGTACAGGCTCTGATCTGCACTGCAAGGCGCCCTTTCCCGCAAAACGGGAGAGGGCGCCTTATTATCGGATAATTTCTGTTGACAGGCCGGCGAAAAGATGATATTATTATATGTGAACGTTTGTTTTGATAAAATTCAGATATTTCCGGTTCTCTTTTGTCCGGAGATGTGTTATACTATAGTTTCAGAAAAGATATACCGTTGCATTGGATAAGCGAGGTGTAAGGCGTGGATAAATTCAAGCTGGTATCCCCATACAGCCCGACCGGCGACCAGCCGGAGGCTATTGCGCAGCTCGTGGAGGGCATTCGCTCCGGCTCGGAGGGACTGACGCTCAAGGGCGTCACCGGCTCCGGCAAAACCTTCACAATGGCGAACGTTATCGCGCAGCTCAACCGCCCCACCCTCGTGCTCTCGCACAACAAGACGCTTGCGGCGCAGCTCTGCTCCGAGTTTCGCGAGTTTTTCCCCGAAAACGCCGTCGAATACTTCGTCTCCTACTATGACTACTATCAGCCGGAGGCATACATCGCCAATACCGACACCTATATCGAAAAGGACAGCGCCATCAACGACGAGATTGAGCGTCTGCGCCATTCCGCCACCTCCGCCCTCTCCGAGCGCCGCGACGTAATCATCGTCGCCAGCGTCTCCTGCATCTACAGCCTCGGCGATCCGGAGGAATACCAGCATATGGTTGTCTCGCTGCGTCCTGGCATGACTCTCGAGCGCGACGAGCTGCTGCGCCGCCTCGTTGCGATACAGTACGAGCGCAACGACGTCGGCTTCGACCGCAACACCTTCCGTGTGCGCGGCGACGTCGTCGAGATATTCCCGCCCTCCGCAAACGACGTGGTCGTCCGCGTCGAATTTTTCGGCGACGAGATAGACCGCATTTCGGAGATAAACGTCGTCACCGGCGAGCTGCTTCGCTCGCTCCAGCACATCGCCGTCTATCCCGCCTCACACTACGTCGTGTCCAAGGAGAAGCGCGACGCCGCGATATCCCAAATCTATGCCGAGATGGAGGAGCGCGCGAAATTTTTCTCCGACAACGGCAAGCTCATCGAGGCGCAGCGCATCCGAGAGCGCACCAACTACGACGTCGAGATGCTCACCGAGGTCGGCTTCTGCAAGGGCGTTGAGAACTATTCACGCGTGCTCTCCGGCCGTGCGCCCGGCAGCTCGCCCTTTACGCTGCTCGATTATTTTCCCGGAGATTTCCTGATGTTCATCGACGAGTCGCATGTCACCATCCCGCAGGTGCGCGGAATGTTTGGCGGCGACTATGCCCGCAAAAAGAGCCTCATCGACTTCGGATTCCGTCTGCCCTCCGCCTATGATAACCGCCCGCTCAACTTCGATGAGTTCTGCGCACACCTCAACCAGACCATCTATGTCAGCGCAACCCCCGGCGAATACGAATGCAGCAAAAGCGACCGCATAGTCGAGCAGCTCATCCGTCCGACCGGCCTGCTTGACCCGGAGGTGGACGTGCGCCCGGTGGAGGGACAGATCGACGACCTGCTCTCCGAAATCAACCTGCGCGCCGCAAAGGGCGAGCGCGTGCTGATAACCACACTGACAAAGAAAATGGCCGAGGACCTGACCTCCTATCTTGAGGATATGGGCGTGCGGGTGCGGTATATGCACCACGACATCGACACCATCGAGCGCATGGAGATTATCCGAGACCTTCGCAGCGGCGAATTTGATGTGCTCGTCGGCATAAACCTGCTGCGCGAGGGTCTGGATATCCCGGAGGTATCGCTCGTGGCGATACTTGACGCCGACAAGGAGGGCTTCCTGCGCTCCGAAACGTCGCTGATACAGACCATCGGCCGCGCCGCACGCAACGCCTCCGGCAAGGTCATCATGTACGCCGACTCAGTCACGCCCTCGATGGAGCGCGCGATATTCGAGACGCAGCGCCGCCGCGAAATACAGCAGCGCTACAATGCGGAGCACGGCATCACGCCTCAGACCATCGTCAAGGGCATCAGGGACGTCATAGATATCTCGGCAAAGGACGGCGGCGGCAAAAAGAAACCCGGCAAGACGGCGAAAACCAAAAAGCTCGGCGCGCGCGAACGCGAGGAGCTTATCCGCAAGCTGACCGTCGAGATGAAAAATGCCGCGAAAATACTCGAATTTGAGCACGCCGCCTATCTGCGCGACAGGATAAAGAAACTTATGGAAGAAAGACAGGGCTGATATTTTGGCAATTGACAAGATTGTTATCAAGGGCGCAAAGGCGCACAATCTCAAAAACATCGATCTCACGCTCCCGCGTGACAAGCTCATCGTATTCACCGGGCTGTCCGGCTCCGGCAAGAGCACGCTCGCCTTCGACACCATCTATGCCGACGGTCAGCGCCGCTATGTCGAGAGCCTGTCGTCCTACGCGAGGATGTTTCTCGGACAGATGACCAAGCCGGACGTCGAGTCTATCGAGGGGCTTTCCCCGGCGATATCCATCGACCAGAAAACCACCTCCCGCAACCCCCGCTCCACCGTCGGCACCGTAACTGAAATATACGATTATCTCCGGCTTATGTACGCGCGCATCGGCGTGCCGCACTGCCCCGTCTGCGGCCGTGAGATCCGCCAGCAAACCGTCGATCAGATCGTCGATCAGGTGCTCGCGCTGCCCGTCGGCAAGCGCATTCAGGTGCTTGCGCCCATTGTTCGCGGGCGCAAGGGCGAATATCAGAAGGAATTTGCCGCGGCGCGCCGCTCCGGCTATGTCCGTGTGCGTGTCGATCAGGTTATATACGACCTCTCCGAGGAGATCAAGCTCGAAAAAAACAAAAAGCACACCATCGAGATCGTCGTGGATCGCCTTGTCGTCAAGCCGGAGATGCGCTCGCGGCTGGTCGATTCTCTTGAAACCGCCATGTCGCTCGCGGGCGGGCTGGTCAACATCGACGTGGACGGCGGCGAGACGCTGAGCTTCTCGCAGAACTACGCCTGCCCGGAGCACGGCGTCAGCGTCGAGGAGCTTGCCCCGCGCATGTTCTCCTTCAACAACCCCTACGGCGCCTGCCCGAAATGCACCGGGCTCGGCACCTTTATGAAAGTCGATCCGGATCTGATAATCCCCGACAAATCTCGCTCGATAAAGGACGGCGCGATACGCGCGAGCGGCTGGTATTACGCCGACGGCGGCATTGCGCAGATGTACTACGAGGCGCTGGCGAAGGAGTACGGCTTTTCGCTCGACACGCCGGTATCAATGCTGCCGCGCGACGCGCTGAACGCCATTCTCTACGGCACCAACGGCAAAAAGCTGACCGTCAGGCGCGAGACTGATTTTTCCAGCGGCACCTATCATACCGAGTTTGAGGGCGTCGTCAACAACCTTGAACGCCGTTTCCGCGAGACCAACAGCGACTGGATGCGCGAGGAAATCGCCGCCTGCATGAGCTCCGTGCCCTGCCCGGAGTGCCACGGCAACCGTCTGAAAAAGGAGTCGCTGAGCGTGACCGTCGGCGGGATGAACATCAGCGATTTTTGCAAGATGTCGGTGCGCGAGGCGCTGGATTTCACCGGGAGCGTCTCTCTTTCGGAGCGTGATATGCTCATCGCACGCCAGATAACCAAGGAGATCCGCTCGAGGCTGACCTTTTTGCAGAACGTCGGGCTCGACTACCTCACCCTATCCCGTCCGGCCGAGACCCTCTCCGGAGGCGAGAGCCAGCGCATACGTCTTGCCACGCAAATCGGCTCCTCGCTCGTCGGCGTGCTGTATATCCTTGACGAGCCGAGCATCGGCCTGCACCAGCGCGACAACGGCAAGCTCATCTCCACGCTCAAAAAGCTGCGCGACCTTGGCAACACCCTGATAGTCGTCGAGCATGACGACGACACCATGCTCGCTGCGGATTACATCGTTGATATTGGCCCGGGCGCAGGCGTCCACGGCGGCGAGGTGGTCTGTGCGGGCAGCATAGAGGACGTCAGGAACTGTGAGCGCTCCATCACCGGGCAATATCTCAGCGGCAAGCGCCGCATCCCCATCCCGGAGAAAAGGCGCGAGGGCAACGGCAGCTTTCTCGAAATCGTCGGTGCACGCGAGCACAACCTCAAGAACATCAGCGTGAAGATACCGCTCGGCGTTTTCTGTGTCGTGACCGGCGTTTCCGGCTCCGGTAAAAGCTCGCTGGTCAACGAGATACTCTACAAGTCGCTCGCCGCCCGTCTCAACGGCGCGCACACCCGTCCCGGCGCGCACGACCGCATCGACGGCGCGGAAAATCTCGACAAGATAATCGGCATCGACCAGTCGCCGATAGGCCGCACCCCACGCTCCAATCCCGCCACCTACACCGGCGTTTTCAACGACATCCGCAGCCTTTTTGCCGAGACCGCCGACGCAAGGATACGCGGCTACAGCGCCAGCCGCTTCTCCTTTAACGTCAAGGGGGGCCGGTGCGAGGCGTGTGAGGGCGACGGCATAATCAAGATAGAGATGCACTTTCTGCCAGACGTCTACGTCCCCTGCGAGGTCTGCAAGGGCAGACGCTACAACAGCGAGACGCTTGAGGTGCGCTACAAGGGCAAAAGCATCTACGACGTGCTGGAGATGACCGTCGAGGAGGCGGTCGAGTTCTTCGGTGCGGTTCCGAAGATACGCCGCAAGCTCGAAACGCTCTATGAGGTCGGGCTTGGCTATATCAAGCTCGGACAGTCTGCGACAACACTCTCCGGCGGCGAGGCGCAGCGCGTCAAGCTCGCGACCGAGCTTTCCAAGCGTGCCACCGGCCGGACCATCTACGTCCTTGACGAGCCGACAACCGGACTGCACAAGGACGACGTCAAAAAGCTTATCGACGTGCTCGAACGTCTTGTCAATGCCGGAAACACCGTCGTGATGATCGAGCACAACCTCGACGTCATAAAGACTGCCGACTACATAATCGATCTCGGCCCCGAGGGCGGAGACAAGGGCGGCACGCTTGTGGCCTGCGGCACGCCGGAGCAGCTTGCAAAATGCAGGCGCTCCTACACCGGGCAATATATCAAAAAGACGCTTGAAGCCGAAAAATAACCAACCGAAAGGACGCAATGTATAATGTATAAGCTCGCAATTTTCGACATGGACGGCACCATTCTCAACTCACTCGAGGATATCAGAGACTGCTGCAACATGGCTCTCTCCGATTTCGGCTATCCCACGCACGAGACGGAGCCGTACAAGTATTTCGTCGGAAACGGCGCACGGCTGCTCGTCAAGCGCTCCATGCCGGAGAATGTCCGCGAGAACGACGCCGAGGTGGATCGCGTGCTCGCCGTCTACACAAAATATTACTCCGCGCACGGCAACGACAAAACCGGCCCCTATCCCGGCATTGTCGATGCGCTGAAAAAGCTCCGCGCACACGGCGTCAGACTCGCCGTCGTCTCCAATAAGCCCAATCCCGCCACACGCGAGCTTGCGCAGCTCCACTTTCCCGGCCTGCTCGACGCCGTATACGGCGAGCGTCCGGGCGTCCCGACAAAGCCCGCGCCCGATACGGTGCTCGAGGTCATGCGCGAATTTGACGCGGCCCCATGCGAGACCGCCTATTTCGGAGACAGCTCTGTCGATATGCTGACCGGCAAAAACGCAGGAGCGTTCACCATCGGCGTTTTGTGGGGATTCAGACCAAAATCCGAGCTTGTCGAAAACGGTGCTGACCGCACAATCGACAAAGTTGAGCAGATTTGCGATTTGGTGCTCGGAACCGATTGACAAAGCGGTTGCTGCGTGGTATTATAATAAAGATATTATTTACAGGCAAAGACGGAGACAGCTCCCATGCTTCTGTGCACAGAGAGACGGCAGGGCCGAACGGCCACGGTGCAAGCCGGAGACAGGGCAAGGACGGGCATATCACTCCGGAGCCGGAGGCTGAACGGCAAAGCAAGTAAGCTGTCCCGTGTGATCGCGTTAAGATCGGAGGCTTGTTTGAGCCTTGACGAGTTGGCGCTACGGCGCAATTTGGGTGGTACCGCGGATAATCTCCGTCCCATATCGGGACGGAGTTTTTGTTTATTATCAGCTTATAATAAGCGGAAAGGTGAGATAAAATATGGAAAATCAGATCACAGAGATCGCCCAGCGGATACACGCGATGCGAGACATTCTGGAGATAGCCCCGGAGACGATGGCTCAGCGGCTCGGAGTGAGCACCGCCGACTACCTCGAATACGAATCCGGCAACCGGGATTTCTCCTTCACCTTCCTCTATGGGTGCGCGAAGATATTCGGTATCGACATAGTCGAGCTGATAACCGGCGAAACGCCGCGCCTCTCCTTCTACACCATCGTTCGCCACGACTGCGGACTGCCGATCAAGCGCCGCGAGGGCTTCACCTACAATCACCTCGCCTACAGCTTCAAGCACAAAAAAGCGGAGCCGTTTCTCGTCAAGGCTCCGTTCCGCGCCGAGGAGCAGGACAGGCCCATTGCACTCTCACACCACAAAGGGCAGGAGTTCGACTATATACTCCGCGGCAGCCTGAAGGTCGCAATGGAGGATCACATCGAGATCCTCAACGCCGGAGACTCCATCTATTACGACTCCGGCCACGGTCACGGCATGATTGCGACCGGCGGCGAAGAGTGCGTGTTTCTCGCGCTGGTTTTCGGAGAAAAGGAGGAAAAGGAAAATGAGCCTGACAAGTCTTTATAATAAATTCTGCCGTGTGGGCTTTGACAAAAACGGCGTGCTTAACAGCTTCGAGCCGGTCTGCCCGGACAACTTCAACTTCGCCTACGACGTCGTGGACGAGATGGCGCGCATAGCGCCGGAGCAGCGCGCGATGATCTGGTGCGACGACGCCGGAAACGAGCGTATATTCACCTTCCGCGACATGAGCCTCTATTCCTCGCGCACCGCGAACTATTTCGCCTCGCTCGGCATCGGCAAGGGCGACACCGTCCTCGTCATCCTCAAACGGCACTATCAGTTCTGGTTCACCATCCTCGCGCTGCACAAGCTCGGCGCGGTCATCGTTCCCGCCACAAACCTGCTCACCGAGAAGGATATTGTCTACCGCTGCGACATGGCGGACATCAAGGCGATCGTTTGCAGCGGCAGCGACGGCGTCGCCGAGCATGTCGATACCGCCGCAGCCAAGCTAAAGCGGCCGGTGATAAAAATCTCCGCCAAGGTATCGCGCAGCGGCTGGGAGGACTTCGACGCCGGCATCGAGCGCTGCTCCGACAGATTTGAGCGCCTCCCCAACGACAAGAACGACGACATGCTGCTCTATTTCACCTCCGGCACCTCCGGCTATCCCAAGATGGTCGTCCACAGCTTCACCTATCCCATCGGCCACATCATCACCGGCCGCTTCTGGCACAACATCACAGCCGAGGATATCCATCTCACCGTCGCCGAGACCGGCTGGGGCAAGGCGGTCTGGGGCAAGCTCTACGGCCAGTGGTTTGCCGGAGCCACCGTCTTTGTCTACGACTTCGACAAATTCAAGCCGCGTGACCTGCTCGAAAAGATCGAGCAGTACCGCATCACCTCCTTCTGCGCGCCCCCGACCATCTACCGCTTCTTCATAAAGGAGGGCATGGAGGGCTTCGACCTCAGCTCGCTGCGCTATGCCACCACCGCCGGTGAAGCGCTTAACCCCGAGGTATACAGCCGCTTCTACGAGTATACCGGACTTCGTCTGATGGAGGGCTTCGGCCAGACCGAGACGACGCTGCTGCTCTACAACGCTCCCGGCACCAACCCCAAGCCCGGCTCTATGGGCAAGCCCTCGCCGATGTATAACGTCTGCCTGCGCGGCGAGGATCTGAAGCCTGTCGCGCCCGGACAGGTGGGCGAGATCACCGTGACCCCCAACAGCTCCGGCAACGTCGGCCTTTTCAAGCGCTATCACCTCAACGAGCAGAACACCGCCGAGGCATGGCGCGGCGGCGTCTATCACACCGGCGACACCGCGTGGATGGACGAGGACGGCTTCTACTGGTACGTTGGCCGCACCGACGACGTCATCAAGGCGTCCGGCTATCGCATCGGCCCGTTCGAGATCGAGAGCGTGCTCATGGAACACCCTGCCGTGCTGGAATGCGCCGTCACAGGCGCTCCGGATCCCGTCCGCGGACAGGTTGTCAAGGCGACAGTCGTGCTGATGAAGGGCTACGAGCCGTCCGAGTCGCTCATAAAGGAGCTTCAAGCCTATGTCAAAAAACAGACCGCGCCCTATAAATATCCCCGCATCGTCGAGTTCGTCTCAGAGCTGCCCAAGACCATCAGCGGCAAAATACGCCGCGTTGAGATCCGCAGCAAAGACGAAAAAAATGTAAAATAATACATCACAGCTGCATATTTGTCCCTATTCCACTCACGGTACCGCTTTAAAACGGTACCGTGTTTTGTTAAAAATCACAGTAATCGCACCGTTTCGCCCTTGGAAATGAAAAGCTTACACCAACTTTCAAATTCCCCCAAAAACTTTGAATTTTCTCTTGCTTTTGACCTGTCCTTGCGTTATAATAAATCTCAGAAATGATAGAGGCGCGGCTTTCATCAGTATTGCGGAGGATGCCCGGAAAGGCTCCGCAGGAAAGGGAACGCCGCCGAAATCCGACGGGGATTTTCCGGTTCCGCCGGGTTGGGATGCGACAGAATATGCCGCGTACTGTCACAAATTGTGGAGAGCTATCGTGTTTGATCGTCATATTGTGCGGATATCCCGTATTCTATTGATCTTTGGACTGCGTTAGCTCGCAGTCCTTTTCATTTTTAACTTATATTTATTCAAGGAGTTGTTCTTATGAAGAAAAAGCTGCTCATACTCGGCGCCGTCATCCTGATGATTGTCATGGGCACCCTCACCGTCTTTGCCGACGACGCGTCCGGCGAGACCAACCGCTTTATCGCCACCTTCTGGTCGCTCGTGCCGCCGATAGTCGCTATCGTGCTCGCGCTCATCACCAAGGAGGTCTACAGCTCGCTGTTCATCGGCATCGTCGTCGGCGCGCTGTTCTACAACAACTTCAACGTCGTCGGAACCATCGACAGCGTCGTTAGAGACGGACTGATCTCCGCCATAGAGGGAACCGCCGGCATCTTCCTGTTCCTCGTCATCCTTGGCATCCTGGTCGCGCTCATCAACAAGACCGGCGGCTCGGCGGCGTTCGGCAATTGGGCGCGGGCCCACATCCGGACCCGCGTGGGCGCAGCGCTCTGCACCTTTGCGCTGGGCGTGCTGATCTTCATCGACGACTACTTCAACTGCCTCACCGTCGGCTCGGTCATGCGTCCCGTCACCGATTCGCATAAGATAAGCCGTGCAAAGCTCTCCTATCTCATCGACGCCACCGCGGCCCCTGTCTGCATGATAGCCCCGATCTCCTCCTGGGCGGCCGCCGTCTCGGAATACACCTCCGGCGTCACCAATGCGGCGGGCAAGCAGATATCCAGCCTCGCGCTGTTCTGCAAGGCCATTCCCTATAACTTCTATTCGCTGCTCACCTTTGTTTTCATCATTGCCATCACTCTGATGAAGTTTGATTACGGCCCGATGAAGAAGCACGAGGACAACGCCCTGAAGGGCGACCTGTTCACCTTCGGCTCCGAGGTCGTCTCCAAGGAGGACGTGGATGAGGGCAACAGCAACGGCAAGGTGCTCGACCTCGTTCTGCCAATCGTTGTGCTCATCATCCTCTCGGTTGTCGCGCTCATATATATCGGAGAGTTCTTCACAGCCGGCTCTGCCTATCATCTCGACTTTGCAGGCTCCTTCAGCAACACGGACGCCACCCTCGGCCTGCCTCTCGGCGGCATCGTCACGCTGGTTCTGACCGTTATCTACCTGATCTGCCGCCGCCTCATCAGCTTCAAGGAAGCGATGGCCTGCGTGCCAAAGGGCTTTATCGCAATGGTTCCCGCCATACTCATCCTGACAATGGCGACCTCGCTGAAAAACATGACCAACCTGCTTGAATCAGACCAGTTCGTCAAGAATGCGCTGGCGAACGCCGGCTCGCTGCACAATTTCCTGCCCGCCATAATTTTCCTCGTCGCCTGCGGCATATCATTTGCAACCGGCACCTCATGGGGCACCTTCGGCATCCTCATCCCGATAGTCCTCAACGTCTTTGCGCCGGGCAGCGAGCTTATGATAATCGGCATGTCAGCCTGCCTCGCCGGCTCTGTCTGCGGCGACCACTGCTCCCCCATCTCCGATACCACCATCATGTCCTCGGCGGGCGCGCAGTGTGAGCACGTCAACCACGTCTCCACCCAGCTTCCCTATGCGCTCACCGTCGCCGCCGTCTCCTTTGTCGCCTACGTTATCACCGGCTTTGTCCAGAATTGGCTCATAGCCCTGCCCATCGGCATCGTCCTTATGCTGCTGACGCTGTTCGCGATACGCTTTATCGGCAGAAAGCCCGCAAGGGCCTGAGGCGTCCCTTTACAGTCTCCGCAACAAAAGCGGACTAAGTCCCGAAAAACTAACCGAACAAAAAACGCCTCCTGTTGCAGAGTGGAAGCTGCAACAGTGGGCGTTGTCATGCCCGGTGAACGAGCGTCTCGGCGCATGTTTTTGCTTCCCGAGCCTTGCTCGACGTCTTCAGGCGTCCGTCCATGAGCCGAAAAAAGAAAGCGAAAGCAGCAAGGAGGTCTCCCGACTGGCAACCAAAGCCCGAAAACCAACGCCGCAGAAAAAAGCCCCCGATATTACGGGCTTTATCCTCATCATTCGCATATTTACAGCGTTTCCTTCCGCCTGAGCCTCTTTTCCTTGGATACCGTTATTCAGCATAATAGCTCTTTTCCGCCTGTTGTTTACACAGGCGCGGCGCGATGCTATAATATTATAGCGAAAATATCATTATATATAAAGGAGCTGCATTATTCATGGATCTCGAAAGCGTCAAGAATATAATCCCCGTTGCGCACCGTCTGCCGGAGCTTGACCCGGACGGCGAGTTTGCCGGAATCACCGCGCTCACCTTTGACGCAATGCCGCGTCACGGAAAAAAGACGATGTCCTTCGCCTATATCGGCTTCCCCGCAGGCGCCTCTCCGGAGCAGCCCGTCCCCGGAATCGTGCTGGTTCACGGCGGCCGCGGCCACGCCTACCGCCACTGGATAAGGCTGTGGAACTCCCGCGGCTATGCGGCGATAGCCCTTGACAACACCGGTTATTTTCCGCGCTTCCGCAACGCCGACGACGATTTCGAGTGGTCGCACGGCGTTCCCCCGCGCTATAACGACGGCTCCTACACCGATACGCCTGACAACGACAACATGGCGTCCTCCTCCGGCGCGCCCGAGGATATGTGGATGTATCATGCCGTCTGCCAGACCATCCTTGCGCACAGCCTGCTCCGCGCCGATCCGAGAGTCAACGGCAGGATCGGCATCACCGGGATATCCTGGGGCGGCGTGATATCCTCCCTTGTCATCGGCTATGACGACCGCTTTGCTTTCGCCGTGCCGGTCTACGGCTCCGGCTATCTTGACGCCGCCTATTCCGAGTTTGGCAGGACATTCTCCGGCGACGCTACGCGCAGACTTTGGAGCGCCGCCACGCGCTTTGACCGCGTCAACATGCCGGTGCTGTGGCAGTGCTGGAACGAGGATCGCATCTTCTCCGTCAACTCAAACTCGCTGAGCTATCTCGCCACCGTCCGTAACAATCCGCACACCCGCCTTTGCATCCGCAACGGTATGGGACACTCCCACTCGGAGGGCTGGGCGCCACCGGAGGCTATGCTGTTCGCCGATTCCGCAGTGCGCGGCACGCCGGAGCTGACCGGCTTTGCAGTGCAGCCGTCCGGGCGCGTGATAGACGCTGTGCTCACTGCGAGCGGCGATATCTCCGCGCGGCTCTGCTACATAGACAAGTCGATGAGCTACACCTTCTCTTATGAAAACGGCGTGCTCGTCTCCACTCTTGATCAGCGTTGGCGCTTCGCTCCGCTCTCCGTATCCGGAAGCCGCGTGACCGGCGAGGTTCCGCCGGACGCAGCCGCCTATTATATCGAGCTAACGACCCGTGCAGGCGGCGTCGAATATGTGACCTCCTCCGTCTTTGTCGAGTTTATCTGACCGCGCCGCTGCGCTTGACATTCTCAATTTCAAAAACGTACAATATATTCGCCGCGAACGAGCCGCCAGAATACACCCGGCGCCGGAAGGGAGCACCGCCGGCCGCGGAGCCTTGGGATTTCAGGCCGCCGTGCAAAAGCCTGCTCTCCTGCGCCTCCGTTGTGCCGCTGCTTTTTCTCGGCGCCAGCCACCTCAGGATACCCCCACGTGCTCAATGGATCGCATGGAACTGAGCATCCGGCTCGCTCCGTTTGAGCCGCGCGGACAGACTTTAGCGCAGATGAAAATGCCCCCTGACAGCGTCGTGCTGTCAGGGGGCGCCTTTATGCGCGTCATTTTTCCGCGACGAACTCTACTCCGTAGACGTCGACGGGCAGCGCGGATATGTCCGTTTCACCCATATATGCGCTTTGCACCGTCACCTGCGCGCTTGAGAAAGCTATCCCGTCGAGGAAGATCCCAAGATAGTTCACCGAGTTGCCGGTAAAGCTCTGTGAATAGCGCTCCTTTCCGTTTTCATCGAACAGCCGCACGGTAAAATCCGACGCGCAGTCGGTGCGGTACCGCTGTCCAAAGCTCACCACCAGCTTATCCGGCTTTATCGTCCCGCCGTAATCGAAGCTGTAGACGCCCTCTCCGGACGGCTCCGACCTCTCGCCGCGCAGCCTGTTTATCCTCACACCCTTGAAGCCGCAAAGGCCGTTTATCAGCTTTTCGTAAAATATCTCCTCAGTCTGCGCGTCGAATGCCGTTTTGTAGGGCTGGCACTCCGCCTCGTTCTCCGCATTTTCAAAGGTCTCCCGCGTCGGAATATAGCCGCTCCAAAGGCGCACGCCGCCTGCCGGCAGGACATGCCTGTACGGAGCCTCCGCCTTGAGGTGCGCGCCGGTGATCGAAAACGCCTCGTAATTAACGCCAACAAAAACGATGTCGCCGAAGCTCGACAGCGTGATATACAGCGGAAGCTTGTCGTTGTTCCCGAAATATTGCTCGAACCGGCGATCAGCCACGTTGGTCTCAAGGCTGTCCGTGAGCATTTTCGATTGCAGCTCGCCGCGGTGCTCCACCGTCTCGACGCCGCTGTAGCAGCTCATGACCTCCTCTCCAAAGCTCTCCCCAGCCGCTTGCAGCTCCTCGAGGCTGCGCACATAGTATTCGTCGTTATATATAGGCCCGGAGTTTCCATAAAATCCATTTATGTGCATTGCTACAAACTCAGGATTCTCCCCGGCCATCTGCTGCTCAATATATCTGCTGGCATATCCGGTGAACTCGCAGTTAAGCTGATCCCAGTGCTCGATGTTTCCCGGCCCGTTTCCGTACATTGTGTTGTGTATCGGAACCGAATAGATCATCCCCATCGGCCTGCCGCTGCCGCTCTCGTCAAAGCGCACAACCGTCATCAGCGCGTCATAGGGCGTTCGCTTGTTTATGGTATACCAAGGACTGCGGCTTACTCCGTACTGTGTAGATATCACACCCACCCCGACCGACACCGGGGTCAGCGATTCGAACGCCCGCTTCACTCCCTCGATTATGGTCTTTTCCTGCGTCCTGCTCATGGTGCGCATCGCCTGATGGTTGTGTGTGTTGCACAGTATCACGTCCTCGACCTCAAGCTCCGCCTCTTTCGCGACGTTGTTGAGGAAGAACATCGAAAACGACGACTGTGCGCCGTCAATGCCCACTGCAGAGATGACCGTCTCGGTGTTTATAAACACCGTCCTTTTACCGTCTTTTTCCAGCGCAAGTATCCGCGCGCGGATATCCGAGGTGAAATCCTCCGGCATATTTGCGTAGCAGCTCTCTTCGCGGCCACCGTAGCCTTCAAGGAAAACGCTTTTATCCGGCGTTATATCCACCGTCGTCATCGCCGCCCTCAGTTGCTCTTTTTTCGTCCCGCCGCAGCCGCCAAGCGCACCCAGCACAAGCATTGCAGCAAGGATAAAGGATAACGTTCTCCAAAAGCTTTTCACTTTAACCCCTCCTTATCGTCTTTACACCCTTACACCTTCTTTCGCTTATATATTAGCATGTCTCTATATATATGTCAATAATAAAAATATATAATATATTTATATATCTCGCCCGCCATACTGCACAGTTGTTACAATGCGTAATTGTGCAGTATTTTTCCAGCTTTCTAAAAAATTCACTTACATTTTTCCCTATAATATGATAAAATATAATAGAGGAGAGCGATATTTTATGTATAGTATAGGAGAGATCATCGTTTATGGCAGCACCGGCGTCTGCCGCATAGTCGATATCGCCCCGTCTACGCGTCCACACGTCGGAAACGTGCCCTATTACACCCTGAAGCCGCTCTATCAGGACGGCTTGATTTACGCGCCGGTCGGCAGCGACAAAATTTACATCAGGCGCGTCATCACGCGCGAGCAGGCGGAAAGACTGATCGACACCATCCCGGACGTTCAGGCGGAGCTTTTCAGCTCCAACAACCGCCAGCAGCTCATCGACCGCTATCAGTCGGCGTTTTCCGCCCACGACTGCGCCGGCCTTATAGAGCTGATAAAGTCAATCCGCCACAAAAAGCAGTATGCCGACTCGCATCACCGCCGTCTCGGCCAGCTCGATCTGCGCTATATGAAGCGCGCCGAGGAGCTGCTCTACGGCGAGCTGTCCGTCGCGCTCGGTATCCCGAAGGAGGATGTTCCGGGCTATATCGAGCGGCGCATCGGTAAAAAATGAGGCGGATCTGAAAACCGGCCGAACGCGCCCACTCTCAGGCTGTCCGACCGGTTTTGCTTCCCGTCTTTATTTTTTCGCTGCAAATTTGCTCCTGTCCACGCCGCACAGCGGACAAACGAAGTCCCTCGGAGGCTCCTCCAAGCTCACCCATCCCGTCGTCGACCTCGCCACACCTTGTCACAACCCCAGCCGCAGACCGCGCGCACATCCTCTGCATATCCTCTTCCGGCCGTGGATACTCCGCGGCCTTTGCTTTTTGTCAGTCAAGCTCCCTTGCAAGCTCCGGGAACGGTGAGAGCGACCGCCTGAGTATCCCGTGGAGCTGCGCGATGGCGATGCCGTAATTCGTCACCGGCACGCCGTTTTCCTTTGCGCACGCAAACCTTGAGCGCACCTCGCGCTCGTTCAGCATACAGCCTCCGCAGTGAATGGCGAGCGCGTATTTTGATAGCTCCGCTCCGTCCGGAAACTCGCCGCCGGAGGTGAACTCATAGTCAAGCCTTTTCCCGGTGTAGCCGTTGATCCAGCCCGGCAGCTTTACCGTGCCGATATCGCCGCACTGGCGGTGATGGGTGCAGCCCTCGGATATGAGCACCTTGTCGCCGTCGCGCAGCCTGTCCAGCGCCGCCGCGCCGCGCACAGCCGTATCAAGCTCGCCCTTGTAGCGTGCGAAGAGTATCGAAAAAGACGTCAGCGGCACATTTTCCGGCACAATCTCGCTCACGCGTCCGAACGCCTGCGAATCGGTGACGACCAGCCGCGGCTCTTTTCCAAGCGCTGCAAGCGCGCCCACCAGCCCGTCATCCTGCACGACGACGTTAATCGCCCCGGCGTCCAGCACCGCACGTATCGTCATCTGCTGCGGCAATATCATCCGGCCCTTAGGCGCGGAGCCGTCGATTGGCGTCACCAGCACCACCGCGTCGCCCGGCGATATCAGATCGCCGATGAGCTGCCGTTCTTCCCTCGCAGTCCCTGCGAGCCGCCCTATCAGCTCCTTGAGCTCATATATGTTCGCCCCCGTTTCGGCGCTTGTCCAGATCGTGTTGCCCTCCGGCTCCGGGCAGCTCTCCATCAGGTCGCACTTGTTGAAAACGGTGATATAGGGTATGCTTTTCCGCTCGAACAGCGCTATCAGCTCCCGATCCCCCTGTTGAAGTCCGGCTGCGGCGTCGACGACAAGCACCGCGACGTCGGTTTTGTCCAGAGCGCGGCGCGCCCGCTCTACGCGCATCCCTCCAAGCTCGCCCTCGTCATCCGTTCCCGGCGTGTCGATAATCACAACCGGCCCGATGGGCAGCAGCTCCATCGTCTTTTGCACCGGATCGGTGGTGGTTCCCTTTATCTCCGACACAAGCGAGAGCCGCTGTCCGGTCACGGCGTTGACGACACTGGACTTGCCCGCGTTGCGCAGCCCGAAAAAGCCTATATGAACCCTCTCCGCCGATGGTCTGTCGTTAAGCCCCATATATTCACCTCAAAACCGGAAATCGCGGCGGTTAGACACCTTGATGTCCTCTATATTCCGGCGCGCGACCGTGCGCGCCTTCTCGTTCGGTATCTTCTCAAGCTCCTGCTCTATCATCGCAAAGCCCACCCTTTTCGTCTCGTCGGAGGCGTAATCCACAAGGTATTCCGCCAGCGTCATAAGCGCGTTCGGATGGCAGCAGTTGAGTATCTGACCGCTCTTGCACAGGCTCATGAAGCGGTCGCCGGTGCGTCCCTCGCGGTAGCAGGCAGTGCAGAACGACGGGATGTGATCCTTCTCCATCAGCCAACGCACCACCTCGTCAAGGGTGCGCTGGTCGGAGACGTCGAACTGCTCCGAATCGTGCGGACGCTCCGCCTCCGTATAGCCGCCCACCGACGTGCGTGACGCGCCGCTTATCTGCGAGATGCCGTAATCGAGCACCTTTGCGCGCACCGCCTCGCTCTCTCTCGTCGAGATTATCATTCCGGTATATGGCACGGCGATGCGGATGCAGGCGATTATCCTCGCGAACATCCCGTCGGAGAGGCTGTTGTCGAATACGTCCGGGTCAATGTCGTCGGCATGCTTGACGCGCGGCACGCTTATCGTGTGCGGGCCCACGCCGTGTACCGCCTCAAGGTGCTCGGCGTGCATCAGCAGCCCGGCAAACTCATATTGATACCCCTCCAGCCCGAACAGCACTCCAAGCCCGACGTCGTCGATGCCGCCCTCCATCGCGCGGTCCATCGCCTCGGTATGGTAGTCATAGTCGTGCTTCGGGCCGGTCGGGTGCAGCTCAAGATAGCCCGGCTTATTGTAGGTCTCCTGGAACAGGATATAGGTGCCTATCCCCGCCTCCTTGAGCTTGCGGTAATTCTCGACGGTCGTCGCCGCAATGTTGACGTTGACGCGGCGGATGTCGCCGTTTTTGTGATGGATCGAGTAGATTGTCCTTATACATTCGAGGATGTATTCTATCGGGTTGTGGATCGGATCCTCTCCCGCCTCAATCGCCAGCCGCTTGTGGCCCATATCCTGGAGTGCGATTACCTCGGCGCGAACCTCCTCTTGCGTCAGCTTTTTGCGCGCAATGTGCTTGTTTTTCAGGTGATACGGGCAGTAGACGCAGCCGTTGACGCAGTAGTTGGAGAGATAGAGCGGCGCAAACATGACGATGCGGTTGCCGTAGAATGCAAGCTTTATCTCGTTCGCGAGCCTGAACATTTCCTCGATCTTCTCCGGAATGTCGCAGGCGAGCAGCACCGACGCCTCGCGATGGGTGAGTCCCGCACAGGTTGTGCCGGAGCCGGATCTTTTGGGCCGCGCCTTTTCGAGCAGCGCGTCGATAAGCTCGACGTTGTGCCTGTTTGCCTCGGCGTATGCAATGGTCTCGCGTATCTCAGCGTCGTTGATAAATTCCTCCGCTCGCAGCGACTTCGGGTCGTATTTTGCCATGATGCTCTTCCTTTCTTGAGGTCAGACAGCGTCTTTCCGTCAGATCGTAAAATTTATAATTTATTTATAATATCGCCTCTCGCCGAGACGAGCCGGTAGCCTATGGCGCTCATCGATTTTTCGAGCGCACGCAGATTCTGCGCCGATTCCGCTCCCGACGAGAGCTTGTTGTCATAGAGCGAATATTTCGCCCTCTCCGCCGCCGGTGAAAGGTTCGGCATGACGACGTTCGCGCCCGCCAATATCCCGCGCTCCCGTCCTCCCTCGCAGACGGTTCCGAGTGCCGTTGTCGCCGGAAGCAGGAGGTTCGGCCTTATCAGACGCACTATCGAGAGCAGATACACCGTCTGCTCCGCCGTCCCTGCCGGAAAATCCCGGAACGGTGTGTCGTGCTGCGGAATAAAAGGGCCTATCCCGCACATATCCGGGCGGAACTCCTCGATGAATTTCAGATCCTCCGCAAGCGTATCCGCCGTTTGGTACGGCGAGCCAACCATAAACCCGCAGCCCGTCTGGAAACCGATATCCCTGAGGTCTCGCAGGCAGCGCAGCCTGTTGGCAAGGGACATTCCGGAGGGATGCAGCTTTTCATAGTGCGCGCGGTTCGCCGTCTCGTGCCGCAGCAGATAGCGGTTTGCGCCCGCGTCGAACATCCTTTGATAATCCCCGCGCGAATATTCGCCGAGCGACAGCGTTATCGCGCAGTCGGGATAGCGCGCGCGCAGCACCGAGACGATGCGGCATATCCGCTCCACCGGCATCACGCCCTCGCCGCCCTGCAAAACGAAGGTGCGCAGCCCCAGTGCATAGCCCTCGGCGCAGCAGTCAAGAATCTGCCCGTCGTCCAGCACATAGCGCTCGCAAGCGCGGTTTGAGCGCCGGATTCCGCAGTAGAGGCAGTCGTTCCGGCAGACGTTGCCTATCTCAATAAGGCCGCGCGCATATACGTCGTTCCCATAGTATTCGCGCCGGCGTATAACCGCGAGACGCGCCGCATATTCCGCCGTTTGCGGCGACTGCGCCTCGATCAGCTCACGGTATTCCTCCGTTTTGAGCGTGTGCTCCGCATCGAGCCGGTCAAGCAGCGCGAGCGCCTTATTCATTTTCGGTCACGTTGGAATAGGCCGTCTTGACGCTGACGCCGTCGATATTTCCGAGCCTTCCCGCAAGCGCCGAGACGGTGTCCTGCGGCGCGTCCAGCGCGATGGAGACGATGTTTATCCCGCGCGCCTTGTAGGGTATGCCCATGCGCCCGATTATGTGATCTCCGAACTCATGGAGCACCGCGTTGAGCCTTTCCACCGATTCCGCCTTTTCCACTATTATCGCCATTACCGCAACTCTTGTCTGCATAGCTTTACCTCCAAAATCAAAACGACCGTACCCAAAGAGGGTACGGCGTCACCGTATAGACGAAGCATACCCCTTTCCCTCAGAGCGTGGCTCTTTGTGTCAGGTCTTTGTGTCATTATAGCATGGCCGCGCAAAAAAGTCAAGCGCGGCTACCGCAGCATTGCAGAAAAGTCACGCTGCATCAGCCGGATATCCTCAGGCGAATAATAATAGTGTCCGGAGCCCGCCAGCGCCCTGACGCTGACGTTCGGATTTTTCGCCAGCAGCTCGCCCGAGCTTGCTGAAATCAGCTCGTCCTTCAGCGCAACATATGCGGCGCAGGGCACGTTTATCTGCGGTATGAGCCTTTCGGCGTGCCGCATCTCCGCAAAAAGCTCCAGAAACCGCGGCACCCAGCCGGCGTAGTCGAGAACTCTTCCGTCAAGCTTGGTTCCGCAGGCGTCGCGCGCCGCCCGCACCCATTCGTTTTTCTCACAGGCGCTCTGCGAAAAAACGCCGCGCAGATTTTTAAACAGTCCCGCAGTGAGGTGCAGCCGCAGCGGAGCATTGAGCAAAAACAGCTCGGACGCCCTGCCCTCGACCGCCTGCCGCATCGCAAGCAGCGCGCCCATCGAGTGCGCTGCGATAACCACGCGTCCGCACTCCTTTTGCAGCGCATATGCCTCCCGGTCCGCCTGCCGTTTCCATTCGCTCATGGACGCCGCCGAAAAATCCCGCACGCTCCCGCCGTGCCCCGCAAGGCATATGCTGCGCGCAGTCCAGTCCGCCGGGACAAGCGGCAGAAACGGCTCGAAGTGCGCCGGAGTCCCGAGTATGCCATGGATAAAAAGCACCGCGCCGCCGCGTCCGTTTTCCGTCACGCCCTCACCTCCTGTCGCCGCCGTTCGCTGCCGCCCGCTGCGCCTTGATTATCCGCACGTCGCGCCCGACAAAGCCAAGCCGCCTATAGGAGCCGATCACGCGCGAGACGAAGCGCTCCGTATACGCCTTCTCCAGCTCCGCTATCGACAGGTTCGTGCTGATTATCGTCGGCAGGGCGGCGATGATTCTTGTGTTGACTATGCTGTTGACCTGCGCTATCGAGAACTGGTTTATCAGCTCCGCGCCGAGGTCGTCGAGTATCAGCAGCTCGCAGCCGAGCAGCCCCTGTAGCGTCTCGTCGCCGCGCGAGAACTGCTCGCGCTGGAGCTGCGCAAAGATGCTCTGCGCCGAGCAGTAGACGACGCCGAAGCCCTTTTCAATTGCCTCGCTCGCTATTGCCATCGAAAGGTGCGTCTTTCCAAGCCCTGTCCCGCCGATCATCAGCAGATTGCCGGAAGCACGCGAGAAGCTCCCTGCATATTCGCGGCAGAGGCGCAGCGTGCGCGCCATAATCTCGCGCGGAACGACATTCTGCGGCGGCTGAGGCTTGTCGGAATAATATTCAAGGCTGAAATTGTCAAAGCTGCAATTGGCAAGCATCGACGCGCCCGTGATGCGCTTTGCCGCCTCGGCACGCAGCAGCGCCTCAAAGCATTCGCAGCGTTTTGTCCCATCGAAGCCGGTGTCCTCGCACCTTTGACAGGTGTAGCGCGGCGCAGGATCGTCCGGCAAATAGCCGTTTGCGCAAAGGATAGCTGCGCGGCGGCGTTGGCGCGCCAGGTTCTGCTCCTTGAGCTCCTCCGCCCTCGCCGAGGCATCCTCGCCCTCAAGCGCCATTTTCGCATATTTTATCAGCAGCTTCACGTCCGCGTTCATCTGCTCGTCAAGCTTGGCCACCTCCGGCAGCCGGAGATATATCTCCCTGCGCAGCCGCTCACACTCCGCCTCCGCGGCACGACGGCGGCGCGAGAGCGTCTGTCTCGCCGCCTCGCAGACCTCCACAGAAAATCCCATTTCTCATAATCCTCCGCTCAATTTTTGGCGCCGTTGATATCGTCTGCGAACAGCCGCTCGACCTCGTCGATATCATATGACTTTTCGAGCTTGCGGCTCTCCCGTTGCGCCAGCCGCTCCTGCTCGGCCTCCTCCGGCGTCGTGACTCCGCGCTCCTTCCATGATAGCAGGATCTTGTTGATATAGCTGAACGACAGCTTGCCGATGGCCTCAACCGAGCGGTCGTATGCGGCGGTCAGAATCGGCGCGTCAAATCCCGCTGTCTGCCATTCGGCGATGAGCTTCTTCTCGCGCGCCGTCAACGCCCTGTCGTATATGCCAAAGGCGCTGCGCACCTTGTATTCGTAGCTGCGGCCTGTCTGAAGCTCCTTTATGTAGCTCTCGGCCTGCGCCGCCGTCTCGATGCCGTCGTTCATCCATGCGACCGCTGTCGCCTGTATATAGCTCATCCGCTTTTTGCCAATCTCAGTGCAGTAGGATATCACCGTCAGCAGCATGTCCGGCGGCACTCCTGCCCAGCTTATCAGCCAGAGCAGCGTCGAGGTATCGGTTGAGGTGAAGGTTTTGCCGAGCAGCCCCTCCGCCGCCGTCAGCATCGCTTTGATCTCCGGCTTTGACGCGAGCACGCCCATCTCCTTTGCGGTCAGCCGCACCGGCGGCGAGGTGAGAGGACGCAGCGCCCTTGCCGGAGCCGCGGGCGTTTCATCGACCGGCCTTGACGGCTCGTCGCGCTGTACGGCAATCGCGTCCGCAGCGGCGGCCATTCCCGTCCGAAGCCCGTTTCCTGCCCTTGCGGCGTCGCCCGGAGCCCTGCCCTCTTCGCAGACAAGTCCCTCGTCCCGCCAATAGTCCAGCGCGTCCCGCACGTCGGCCTCGCTGTATTTTCTCAGCGCCGCGGTTATACCGGCCACGTCGGCGCAGCCCTCGCGCAGCATATATATCAGCACCTTCAGCCGTATCTCGCCGCACATCCGCAGCTTTGCATCCGAGACCAGCTCCGTGGGAACGGCAAATATCCTCCCCCACACACCCATATTGAGCATATACGACATTATAATCACCCATATTATTATACCAGCTTTGTCTGCCGTTGACAAGCATCCGCAAATGAGTTAAAATAATATCACACTGCCGTCCGGCACAGGAGGAAGCACTGTCATGCCACAAATTTTTTTCCGCATATCTCGCGCCGCGCTCGCACTGCTGTCCGCCGCTGTCGCGCTTTGCGCGCTTGGCCACAGCATTTTTTATTCCTTCGGGCTTCCCGATGTGTTCATGCTCGCCGTCTCGCTGCCCGTTCTTGCCGTCGCCGTGCGGTGGGATAAGGCGTCGGCGCTTTTCTGCCGTTTTCGCCGCGCCGGAGGGATAAGGCGGCTGCTTGCACTCCTGGCGGCGCTGTGGTTCGTCTGCGTCTTTGCGTTCTTCGGTGTTTTCAGCGCCGCCTTGCTCTATTTTGCCGAGCTTGACCGCCCCTCGCCCGGAGCGGACGCGGTTGTCGTGCTTGGCTGCAAGATCGACGGCAACCGCCCAAGTCTGATGCTGAGCCGCCGCCTCAACGCGGCCAAGCGCTATCTCGACGCGAACCCCGATACCGTCGCCGTACTCTCCGGCGGCTTTGGCGACGGCCTTTCCCGCTCCGAGGCGTCGGTCATGCGGGATTATCTCGTTGCGAACGGCGTGGAGCCCGGGCGGCTCATGCTTGAGGAGCGCTCGACGAGCACCGACGAGAATCTGCGCTTCAGCGCCGGGGTGCTTCGCGGCATGGGCCTTGACGGCGAGATTGTCGTCGCAACCGACGGCTTCCACCAGCTCCGCGCGCATCTTTGGGCAAAACGCTGCGGGCTTGAGCGAACCTCCGCCGTCTCCTCCGCCACTCCGCTGCACCTCTTTGCCTATTACTATTTCCGCGAATTTATGGGCGTCACTCGGCTCCTTCTGCTCGGCTACTGACGCACAAGCAATGCGCCGCCTTTGCACATGGCACGATAATCCATGCCGCAAAGACGGCTTTTTCTTCTATCAGGCGCAATTTTTCGCAAGCCCCTCTTGTTTTGCAATTGAAAATCCCTGCTGCTTTGCAGCATATTCTCTATTTAGCTTAGCGCTTTTCGCACATTTCTCTCCTGTCTCCTGTCCCTGAACAAGTAAGAGCATTGTGATACGATGCTCCATATCATCCGCCGCGCTCGCGCTTGGCGCTTTGCTGCAAATAAAACCCGCCTAAATTGTCAATAATATGCTCCGGCGATACATATCCGGCGTATTCCGGCGGCTTTTCGCGGTGCGGCCGCAGCTTTTGGAAGCGCTCATACGGAGGTGGGATTTCATGGGCTTGTCCACATATTCCCGGCGCACTGTCGCTGTGTTTTGCGCGATGATCGCCGCGTCAATGGGGCTTATAATACGCCTCGCCGCGCTCAGCCGGGACGGCGGCGTCCGGGCGGTCTCCGGAAGCTACGGCAGCTGCACCGTCAACGCCGTCAGCGACCGCGCCTATATCTACGACTGCCGGTTCCTGCCGCTCGTCAACCGCTCCGACCGCTATTTTGCCGCGGTGCTCCCGTCGCCCTCGAACGCCCGCCTGCTTGAGGAGCACTACGGCCCTGAGGCGGTATCATCGCTCATCGCCGCACGCAAGCCGGTTGTGATACCTCTCGATTCTCCAGACGTCTACGCTGAGGGAGTCGAGATCTGCCGCGGCAAACGGCGCTATTCCGACCACCAGCCCGCCGTCCATGTGATCGGCAGCCTGACCGGCGGCATGACGCAAGGTGCAAGCGGGATAGAGAAGGCACTCGACGGCTATCTTGCCGCAAACGGCGCAAAAATCAGCGTCCGCTACCGGGTCGATGCGCTCGGACGCGCCTTTGAAGCCGTCGCACCCGAGACGCTGACCGAAAACCTCGGCAGCCGGACAGGCGTCGTGCTGACGCTCGATCTGCGTATGCAGAACATAGCCGAGGCTGCGCTCAGACGGACCGGTCAGGGGGCGGTCGTTATAATGGACGTAAAAAACGGCGACATAAAGGCGCTTGCAAGCTATCCCTCATACGACCCGAACGATCTCTCCGACCTCACCAACGCGGAGCTTTCGCCTTTTATCAACCGCGCTTTTTCGGCGTACAGCGTCGGCTCCACCTTCAAGCTTGTCACAGCCGCAGCCGCGCTGGAATCCGGCATAACCGGCGATTTCGAGCATTTTTGTCCCGGCTGCATCGACGTGGGCGGCGTCCGCTTCAACTGCCAGAAGCTGTCCGGCCACGGAAGCCTGACCATGCGCGACGCGCTCGCCGTCTCCTGCAATCCCTATTTTATCGCACTTGCCGCCGAGACCGGCGCTAACAGCATCAGGCTGCTCGCAGAACAGCTTGGCTTTGGCACGGCGGATACCTTTTGCGACGGGCTTTCCACCGCCGAAGGCAACCTTCCGTCAGCGCAGACGCTGTCAACTCCGGCGGGCGCCGCCAACTTTGCATTCGGTCAGGGAGAGCTGCTCGCGACACCGATACAGATCTGCAAGCTCGTCTGCGCCATCGCCAACGGCGGCTACTCGGTGACGCCGCGTCTCATCGACGGCTACACCGAGGACGGGCGCACACTGAGCGATACGGCCCCAATCTACGCGCAAAACCGCGTGCTCTCGGCAAGCACTGCCGAAACGCTGCGCGAATACATGGTCAACGTCGTTGAAAACGGCAGCGGACGCCGCGCGGCCCCGGAAGCCGGCGGCGCAGGCGGCAAAACCGCCTCGGCGCAGACCGGCCAATACGCCTACGGCGTCGAAAAAATCGAGGGGTGGTTCGCGGGCTTTTATCCCGCCGACGAGCCGCGACTCGCAATAGTCGTCCTCGCCGAGGGAGCCGGCTCCGGCGCTCTCGCCGCGGCTCCCATCTTCAAGGAGATCGCCGACGGCATCGGTGAAATTTAGCCCCGGCGGAAAACGTCCTCCGAAATGTCCGCGGGATTAATGAGACGCGACGCCGTCGCTCACGTTGGCCTCGTCCGCGATTATCTCGGCGGGCATTTTCTCTCCGGCGGAGCGCGCGGCGGGGAGCCTTATCCGTTGGATAAGCCCGATTATCTGCCCGGATATCACGACCGTTATCACCGAGAAAACAATGCGCTTGAACGGGATATAGGTCAGCGACAGCGCGAGCACCACCAGGTCGGAGATGAGATATATCCACTCGATGCGCAGCCGTGTGACGTGCGCTATGCTCATCGCGAGCGCGTCGTCTCCGCCGGTCGCGCCGCCTGCGCGCACGCAAAGCCCAGCGCCTATGCCGACGAACAGCGCTCCAACCACCGACGCCAGCAGCGGCAGCTCCGCAAGCCCTGGCCAGATCGGGTCGAACAGCTCGAACAGCTTGTATGCCGACGAGAAGCCGACCGTCGAAACCGCCGAATATATGATAAATTCATGTCCGAGCAGCCTCCAGCCCAGCGCATAGCAGATAACGTTGAGCACAACGCTCGATATCGACGGCGAAATACCAAACCATTTATCCAGCAGCAGCGTCAGCCCCAGAACGCCTCCCTCTGTCACGCCGGACAGAGAATGGACGTTATAAAGCCCGAAGGCGAGAAACGCGCTGCTCAGGAACGCAACAATGCAGTTGACCGGCTTTATTCCCGCAAACAGTTTGCGAATATCGAAAAGCTTTTTAATGTTTATTTTTTTCGGCATTTTTAAAGTTACCTCAAGCACTATATAATGTATTCGTCGCGGGAGGGCTCACATGTAGTGGTACCTTCCCCGCTTTGCAATGAGAAATATTACGGAAACGGCGCAGGAGACGAGCTCCGCAGCTATGATGGACACCCAGATCCCGTCTGTCTCCCACATCATCGGGAGCAGGATGACGGCAGCGGACTGAAACACAAGCGTTCGCAGAAAGGAGATTAGCGCCGAGGTCAGGCCGTCACTGAGTGCGGTGAAGAAGGAGGAGGAGAAGATGCTGAAGCCTGCGAACAGGAAGGAGAAGGAGAAGATGCGAAAGCCGCGCAGCGTCAGCGTATACAGCGTCTCGTCGTAGCCGACGAAGAGACGCGAAAACATCGGCCCCAGCAGCTCCGCCGCGGCAAGCATCAGCGCAGACGACACCGAGATTAGCAGTGCGCTCTTGCTCAGCAGGCTTTTTAGCTCGCTGTGGTTCTGCGCGCCGTAGTGGTAGCCGACGACCGGCGCAGTGCCGATGGAATAGCCGATGAATATCGCTATGAACACCATGTTGACGTACATCAGCACCCCATATGCCGAAACGCCGTCCTGACCGGCGTATTTCATGAGCTGGACGTTGTAGAGCATCCCGACGAGCGACATCGAAATGTTGCTCATCAGCTCCGACGAGCCGTTTGTGCACGCCTTGAGCAGCGCGCCGCCGTCATAGCGCGTCCTGCCAAGACGCAGCAGGCTGGTGTTGCGGCGTCCGAAATAGACGAGCGGTATCAGTGCGCCGATATACTGGCTTATCGCGGTTGCAATCGCCGCACCAGCGATGCCCCATCTGAACAGGCCCATGAACGCCGCGTCGAGCACCATGTTGGCAACTCCGCTCACAACAGTGGAATATAGGCCAAGCTGCGGGCGCTCGGCGGTGACAAAAAAGCTTTGGAACTCCATCTGGAGAACAAACGCCGGAACTGCGGCGATGATTATGCGCGCATAGAGCACGCAGCCTCCGAGCATCTCGCCGTCCGCACCAAGCCAGCGCGTGATACTCGGGACAAGGATGAACGCTGCGGCGGCTATCACAACGCCAAGCGCCACCGAGACATATATGAACAGCGAAAACAGGCGGTTGGCGCGCTCAGGGTCTCCCTCGCCGAGCGTTTTGGAGACGATGGCGCTGCCGCCTGTGCCGAGCATGAATCCGACGGTGCCGAGAATCATCAGAAACGGCATGATGAAATTGACCGACGCAAAGGCGGTCTTGCCGACAAAGTTAGAGACAAATAAGCCGTCCACCACGCCGTAGATTGAGGTGAAGATCATCATCACGATGGACGGCAGAGTGAAGCGCAGCAGACGTTTGTAGCTAAAGTGATCTGAGAGCTGGATCATCATTTTTCATATATACCTTTCTCTGTTGTTGCGCGGCTCAAAGCCTCTCTATCTCGCCGCGGAAATCGGAGATGTATTTCTGCATCAGGCGGAAATATTCCGTGCGATCCTCCTCGCTCCACGAGCCGAGGACGCGGTTCTCAATTTCGACCAGCGCCGCCGCGGTGCGCCCGGCAAGAGCCTCTCCCTTTCCGGTCAGGCAGACGAGCTTTCTGCGTCCGCCGCAGCGCTCGAGATAGACGATATCCTCGCGTTCGAGCTTGCGCAGCGACGAGTTTATCGTCTGCTTGCTGATCAGCGAGAGACGGCAGATGGTGCCGAGCTGACAGCGGCCGCCCTCGGAATATGCGGTATAGAGGATGTGCATGGCGCTGTCAGAAAGCCCAAAGCGACGCGACGCCTGATGATAAAGCGAGTCAAGCTCGCTTGAAAGATGGTTGAAGCGTCCAAGCGCCTCTGAGATGCGCGGAGCTGACATTTCGTATCACCCCTTTTCCTGATTAAGGATACTTTCCTGTAGTTTTTGCGCGCTCTATTATTATAGTACGAAATCGTACTTATGTCAACCCCCCTTACACTTTTTCGGCTTTTTTGACGTGCATTGTCACCGGCGCGCCCGGAGTAATATTATGAAATGTATAACGCGGCAAAAAAACGGCAAAGCTATTGCTGCGGAGAAAAATTCCGCATTTCATATTATCCGCATGGACGGATATCGGAGCGTGAGTGCTATGAATGTCAAAAGAGGAGAGATATACTACGCCGATTTGAGCCCGGTGGTCGGCTCGGAGCAGGGTGGCGTGCGCCCGGTGCTGATAGTGCAGAACGACGTCGGCAACCGCTACAGCCCGACGGTAATCGCGGCGGCGATAACCAGCCAGCGCGAAAAAAGCCGCCTGCCTACACATATCGAGCTGGATCCGCGTAGCTGCGGGCTATCCAAGGATTCCACCGTGCTGCTCGAACAGATCCGAACCATTGACAAAAAGCGTCTAAAGGAGCGCATGGGGCGCATCGACGACGGCGCAATGGGCAGGATCGACCGGGCGCTGACGATAAGCTTCGGGCTCACAGGCGACGACGACGGGCGCTGATACATAGCGCTTGCCAGAAAACGGCTCCGTCCGCGGAAAACGCTCTGCGGACGGAGCTTTTCTGCGCCCTGCTCCCCAAAATTTTGCAAAAAACATTTACTTTTCTTTTTTTTATGCTATACTATAAATATAATATCTTCAAGGGAGGAGTTTGTCTTGTCAGACAAGGCTGCCGGCGTTTTCAAAAGATCGTTCATGGGCGGGTTCAACAAATCGGATGTGCTTGAATATTTCGACAAGCTGTCCTTCCAGCACGAGCAGGACAAGCAGGAGCTGAACGCTCATATCGAATCGCTCGAAAGCGAGAATAAAAAGCTCAACGGAGAGATGCAGGAGTGCGCGTCAAGGCTGACGGACGAACAGGAGCGCGCGAGCGCGTCGATATCCTACGCAAACGGGCTGCGCGCGGAGCTTTCGCGCCAGCAGTTCATCACCGAGGAAAAAAACAACGAATTACAGCTTCAAAAGTCACTCTGCGACCAGATGCAGGCGAAGCTCGCGGAATATGAGGAGAAAACAGCACAGCTCGAGCGCGAAAAGAGAGAGACCGCGCTCAAGATAAGCGTGCTTTCCGCCGGACGCGAGAGCGCCGACGCCAAGGCTTTCGAGCTGGAAAAGCGCGCGGCGGAATATAAAAGCGACGCGGATCACGCCGGAGAGGAGCTGAAAGCGCTCAAAGGCGAGCGCGAGAGGCTTATCGCGGCGCAAGAGATCGCGGAGAGGCGCGCAGAGGAATATAAAGGCGACGCAGAGCGCATTGAAAGGGAATTTGAAGCGCTCAAAAGCGAGCGCGAGAGGCTTATCGCGGCAAGAGAGGCCGCGGAGAAAAAGGCCGCCGGGCTTGAGCAGTCACTTGGCAGAGCGGCGGCGCGGATAGACGAGCTGACCGCAGCGCTGCGGCAGGCTGAGCTTGACCGCGGAGAGGCGGAGCGGCGATATAAGGAGGCGCTGAGCGCGGCACGCGCGGCGGTCGAGAAGCTTGAACCGGACGAGGACGTCCAGCCGCAGACGGAAACCGCACTGTCCGACGCGCGCGAGCGCATCGATTACGTCAACAACGAGCTGTCCTCCTTCAAGGATGAGATACAGGAGCTGCGGCGGCTCACCGCGGAATCCTTCAACACCGCCGAGAAAAAGCTCGCGCGGCTGGAGAGCACCCTTGCTTCAAGCAGCCGCTCCATGGAGAGCGCACGGGGTGTTGCCGAGGGCAAGGCGTCCGTTCCGGCAAGCGGCGCGGCGGCAAAGGTTCGGAAGCTCCCGGAGTCGATAAGAACGGTCGGCGGCGCGGCTAAGGGCGTGTATCAGGTGGCGCGTCAGGGGCAAAGCAGCCTCTTTGACAGCGTGCTGGATTCGCTCGAACGGCTGGTCGGCAAGTGGTCTAAATAGTATAGCGTCATGCAGCTCCCGGCGCAATGCCCGCCGGGAGCTTTTTCGTGCCTGCTTTGCGCGCAAAAGAAGAACCGGCAAAAATCAGCGAAAAACACGGACGCTCCGCCACGCCCGGCAAAAACGCAGGGCTGCGAGTGCAGCACCCCTGCCGGCGGGGCTTGATTTTGCGCGAAATATGCGCTATAATAGAGCGGCGAGAAAAAATAAAGGATTGGGATGATACTGTGGAAGCTCTTTACGAGAACCTCTTTAATCTGCAATGGCAGCAGGTGGTCATGTGGGCGCTCGGCGGCCTGCTGATCTTCCTCGCCATCAAAAAAGAGATGGAGCCTACGCTGCTGCTGCCTATCGGCTTCGGCGCGATAATCGTCAACCTGCCGATGTCCGGCGCGGTCAGCCGCATGGTGGACGGCGTGCTCCGTGAGGGGCCGCTGAGCACCCTCTATGAGGCAGGCATAGCCAACGAGCTGTTCCCGCTGATTCTCTTTATCGGCATCGGCGCGATGATAGACTTCGGTCCTATACTCTCCAACCCCAAGCTGATGATATTCGGCGGCGCGGCGCAGTTCGGGATATTCTTCACCTTCTGCATGGCGTCTATCTTCTTCGACACCAACGACGCCGCCTCCATTGCGATAATCGGCGCGGCAGACGGGCCTACGGCGATAGTCGTCGCGCAGCTTCTCAAGTCCAAATATCTCGGCGCAATCATGGTCGCCGCCTATTCGTACATGGCGCTTGTGCCGATAATCCAGCCGCCGATAATCCGGCTGCTCACCACCAAAAAAGAGCGCCTGATACGTATGCCCTACAAGGCGTCCTCCGTCTCCAGAACCACGCGCATTCTCTTTCCGATCATTATCACCGTCATCACCGGGATTGTCGCGCCCTCGGCGGTCGCGCTGGTCGGCTTTCTGATGTTTGGCAACCTGATACGCGAGTGCGGCGTTTTGGACTCTCTCTCCGATACGGCGCAGAAGGTGCTCGCAAACCTTGTCACAATCTTTCTCGGACTCACCATCGCCTCTCAAATGCAGGCGGAAAAATTTCTCAAGCTCGACACACTTCTGATTCTCGCGCTCGGACTTGTAGCGTTCGTCTTTGACACTGCGGGCGGCGTGCTGTTCGCAAAGCTGCTGAACCTCTTCCTCAAGGAGAAGATAAACCCGATGATCGGCGCCGCCGGTATCTCCGCATTTCCGATGTCCGGTCGTATCGTCCACAAGATGGGCCTCAAGGAGGATCCGCAGAACTTCCTGCTCATGCACTCAATCGGCGTTAACGTCTCCGGCCAGATAGCCTCGGTCATTGCAGGCGGGCTCATCCTCAACTTCTTCCTCCGCTGACGGAGAAACTGAAAGGAACGGTGCAACATGAATATCAATCCGATGGCTTTTGTCGAAAACCTGCGCTATATGGGACTTGGTATGCTGGGAATATTCATCGTGATGGGCCTCATCATCCTCTCCACGCTGATTCTCAACGCCGTCACAGCGCCGAAAAAGGACAGGGACAAATAAATAGATAAATAAATAGATAAACACTGACAGGAGGCTTTTCACATGGCAGTTATCACCGTTGCAGGCTCAGGAATGATGGGGACTGCAATAACCTTTCCCGCTGCGGCAAACGGACACAGAATAAGGCTTGTCGGAACACCGCTCGACCGCGAGATCATCGACCACGCCCGCGCGACCGGCGAGCACAAGACGCTGAAGCGCCGGCTGCCGGAGGGCTACGAGCTCTATCAGTTCGAGGAGCTGAGCTGCGCGCTCGAGGGCTCAGATCTGCTTGTCTGCGGCGTCAGCAGCTTCGGCGTGGACTGGTTCTGCGAAAACGTGCTGCCGTCCGTTCCGGAGACGCTTCCGGTGCTCTCCGTCACCAAGGGCATGATGAACGAGGGCGAAGGCAGGATGATATCCTATCCTGAGTATATGTGCCGCGTCGCGGAGACGTTCGGCAAGCATCCGGATATCAGCGCGGTCGGAGGCCCCTGCACCAGCTACGAGCTGGCGGATTCCGACCCCACCGAGGTCGCTTTCTGCGGCCGGAATATCGAACGGCTGCGCTGGCTGAAAGCTCTTTTTGAGACGGATATCTACCATGTCAGCCTCTCCACCGACGTGCGCGGCGTCGAGTGCGCCGTCGCGCTCAAAAACGCCTACGCGCTTGCGGTCAGCCTTGCCATTGGCATGTCCTATGCGCGCGAGGGTGGACGGGAGATCGAGCATTACAACTCACAGGCGGCGCTGTTCGGGCAGAGCCTGCGGGAGATGTCGCGGCTGCTGAAGGCCTTTGGCGGCGGCGCCGATAACATCTTTCTCGGCGCGGGCGACCTGTACGTGACTGTGTTCGGCGGCAGAACGCGCCGGATCGGCACGCTGCTCGGCACAGGGCTGAGCTTTGATGAGGCGATGAGCCGTCTACAGGGCGTGACGCTCGAATCGATCGTTATCACCGGGCGCACGACGAAAGCCGTGCGCGAGGGTATAGCGCTCGGCGCGCTGAACCCGGACGATTTCCCGCTGCTGCTGCATATCGACAGCCTCATCAACGACGGTGCAAGGGTCAATATACCTTGGAAGATGTTTGAAACCGAAACGGAGCTCGCCGCCAACGTCTGAGCTTTGCCCGGCGTTCCGGCTGCAAAAGCAAGGTTGGGAGTGATGTTTATGGAGCTGCACGACGCCGAAAGCTACGTCCGCGCAAGATTGTTCGCGCTTCAGGATCCCGATTACCGCGTCTTTCACAGCAGGCTCATCCCCAACGTTCCGCCCGAGAACATCATCGGCGTGCGCATTCCGCTTGTGCGCAGGCTTGCCGCCGAGATATCCGCTGACCCCGGCATTGCGGAGCCATTTATGAGTATACTTCCACACAAATATTACGATGAGTATAATCTTCACGCCCTTTTAATCGAGCGCATCGGCGATTACGACCGCACGACAGCCGAGCTCGACCGTTTTCTCCCCTTTGTAGACAACTGGGCGACCTGCGACCTTCTGCGCCCCAGGTGCTTTTGCAGGCACCTGCCTGAGCTGCGCGGCAAAATTGCCGAATGGATGGCGTCGGACACGCCCTATGCCATACGCTTCGGCATTGAAATGCTCATGTGCTTCTATCTTGACGACGCGTTCACACCGGACGTGCTCGAATGTGTCGCGGCGGTGCGGTCGGAGGAATATTACGTGCGGATGATGGAGGCATGGTTTTTCGCAACCGCGCTCGCCAAGCGTTACGACGACACCGTGCCATATATCGAGCAGCGCCGCCTTGATTGCTGGACGCACAACCGAGCGATACGGAAGGCTGTCGAGAGTTTTCGCGTCGCCGACGCTCACAAGGCGTATCTGCGGACGCTTCGTATCCGCTGACAGCGCCATATTGCGACAATTTTTACCGTCAGTTCAATAAAAACCCGAATTATTCACAGTTTGTCTCAACATTTTATGGTATAATATGAGCAGAACAGTAGAAGGAGGCGGAAAGATGAAGGTAACCCTTAATCCGGACGAGGAGGTCGTCAAGACCGTGAAGGAGGGACTCGAGCGCACCGGCGGCTATTGCCCGTGCAGGCTTGAGCGCACCGAGGACACCAAGTGCGTCTGCAAGGAGTTCCGCGAGCAGATCAAGGACCCGGGCTTCGAGGGCTTCTGCCACTGTATGCTGTATTACAAATCGCTCTGACACAAACCGAAAGGAAGTTTTAGCATGGCTGAGATCACTTTAACCGCCGAAAATTTCGATGAGGAGGTTCTTCTCTCATCGCTGCCCGTGCTGGTCGATTTCTGGGCTTCGTGGTGCGGTCCCTGCCGGATGCTCGCACCCGTGGTCGAGGAATTTGCGGAGGAGCACGAGGGCGAGGTCAAGGTTGGCAAGGTCAACGTGGATGAGCAGCCGGAGCTTGCGGCCCGCTACGGCATCGCCAGCATTCCGACACTGCTCGTATTCAAAAACGGCGCGCTTGTGAACACCGCCGTCGGCTACCGTCCGAAGGCGCAGCTTGAAGCGCTCATCTGAGCCGCACCGATCAACCTGCTCAAAACTATTTGACCAAAACCCGTATACGGGCGCCTAAGCAAGCGCCGTATACGGGTTTTTGCACCGTTTTCCGGCCAATTCCGCAAGGCACATATCCCGCCTGCAACAGTTGACACCAAAAACCAAAGCGTGTATAATTAGCGGTGGAAATATCAAGAAGCTGACCGGAGGGCCTGACTGAACGAATGAAACACAAAAAGCTGCTGTTTTTTGATATAGACGGGACGTTATACTGGGACGGGCGCGTCTCGGAGAGGAACGTTGAGGCGATGAAGCGCGTCCAGGAGGACGGGAATCTGCTGATACTCAACACCGGACGCAGCATCGGCTTTGCGCCGCGCAACGTGCTCGGCTGCGTCGATTGGGACGGCATGATCTGCGGAGCAGCATACGTGACGCTTGGCGGAGAGGTGCTGCACAGCGCCGTTCTGCCGCCGGAGGCGCTTCGCGACATGTGCCGCTTCTGCGAGGAAAACGGCGTTATCGGCATCTTCGAGGGCGAGGGGGGGATGTACCTGTTTTGCCCGACCGCCGCAGCAGTCGATGATTTTGAGCAGCGCCGACGTGCACACCCGGAGATAAACTGGGCAAGAACCTCGCCGGAGCTGATAGAGAGCGGCTACGACGGGATGCGGATAACCAAGGCGGCGCTTGGCGGCAGAAAGGGCCTTGTCTATCCGGAGCACTTTTCCGGCGTGTATGTGCTGGATATGGGCGGCAGCGCAGAGGTATACCTCAACGGCTACGACAAATCGACCGGGATGCGGCTGATCGGCAGGCGGCTTTGCATGGGACGCGGAGACATGCTCGCTTTCGGCGACAGCAAAAACGACGTGGACATGCTGAAATACGCTGGCGTCTCCGCGGTTATGGAGCACGCCCCGGAGGAGGCGCTGCGATACGCTACGTTGAGGCTGCACAGCAGTCCTGACGGCGTGGCGGAATGTCTGCAAGAGCTTTTCGCGCCACTCTTCGCCTGACAGCGCCGGTTTTTACATATGCCCGGCGCGCGTCGGAGGCTGCCTCATGGCGTCAAGGCATTCCGGCCCTGAACACCTTGACGGGCTTTACGGCAACACAGCATTCGCGCCTGAAAAGCCAATCGGAAATTCGCCGCAGCCGCTTTGTCCTCCGGCTCCCGCACATATATCCGCGCCATGCCGGGCGGAAAGAGCTTTCTTTGCGCGGCGCTCGTCGGAGCGGACGCGGCGGGCTTTGTATATCTCGCTCGCGACGCCAAAAAAGCGGAGGACGACCGATAACCGGAGACATGCGCCGGGCGGCTGAAGGAACATCTGAAAATCGATCTTTATGGAGGTCTGATGAGATGAAAAAGACAAGCAGGCTCTGCGTCATTGTTGCGGCAGCGCTGGTGATTGCAACAGTGCTGTCCGGCTGCGTCTCGCTGAAGCACATCGAGGACACGAACGGCGAGGATACCTCGCTGTGCAGGCTGACCGACGACGAGCTGACCGCAAATCGGACGCAATCGCTGGCATATAGGTTGACGAAGAAGGAAAGCCACAGAAAGCTGCGCCTTTCCGTCGAAAAGCTATCCGGCGTCATGGTGCTGTGCCGATTCCGTGCACGGGAGGACGCGAGCTACCTCTTTGACATCTCACCGGAGCTGAACGCGGGCAACCTGCGACTGTATTTCTGGTGCGACGGCGAGATCATACAGGATATCGCGCTTGACGGCGCACAGAGCGTCACAATAAGCGGCCTCAACGGAGCCTGCGAGCTGCGCGCGGCCGCCGAAAGCGCAAGCTTCTCGGTGCGTGTGGCCTACGAGGTGCTGCATAAATAAATCAGAGACCTTTGCCGGAGAACAATCCCCGGAAAAGGCCCCTTTCATTTCGGTTGACAAAAGGGCGTTCACCCTCAAGGCGCAGCTCCTTCAAGGACAAGCCCGTCCCCGAGGTCTCCGCAGAAGCCTCCCGCCGCCTCAAAGCCGTGCGCGCCCCTGTCTGGCTCCGGCAATGTGGCCCAAAGGAGCGGCAACGCTTTGTGCGGCTCTTTTCAAGCAGGCCGCGGCGGAGAGTCATCCTTAACCCATAGCGGTTATTCCAGCTCAAACATGCCGGTGTAGAGCTGATAATATTTGCCCTTCTGCTCGAGAAGCTGCTCGTGGTTGCCGCGCTCGATAATCACGCCGTGCTCAAGCACCATGATCGCGTCGGAGTTGCGGACGGTGGATAGCCTGTGCGCGATGACAAACACCGTGCGTCCCATCATCAGCCCGTCCATACCCTTCTCAATCAGCGCCTCGGTGCGTGTATCGATTGAGCTGGTCGCCTCGTCGAGGATGAGCACCGGTGGATCGGCAACCGCCGCGCGCGCAATGGCGAGCAGCTGGCGCTGGCCCTGGCTGAGGTTCGCGCCGTCACCGGTGATAACGGTGTCGTAGCCCTGCGGCAGGTGCTCGATGAAGAACTCGGCATTCGCAACGCGCGCCGCCTCCCTGACCTGCTCGTCGGTAGCGTCAAGGCGTCCGTAGCGGATATTGTCGCTGACGGTGCCGGTGAACAGGTGGGTGTCCTGAAGCACCATCGCCAACGAGCGGCGCAGGTCGGACTTCTTTATCTTGTTGATGTTGATGCCGTCGTAGCGTATCTTGCCGTCCTCGACGTCGTAAAAGCGGTTTAGCAGGTTTGTGATGGTTGTCTTGCCCGCGCCGGTGGAGCCGACAAAGGCTATCTTCTGGCCGGGCTTGGCATAGAGCGAGACGTCATGCAGGACAATGTGATCCTTTTCGTAGCCGAACGTGACGTCGTTAAGCGTGACCTCGCCGCGCAGCAGGGTATAGGTGACGCTGCCGTCGGCTGAGTGCGGATGCTTCCACGCCCAAACGTCGGTGCGCTCGGCGCTCTCGTGGATGACGCCGTCCGCATCCACCGTCGCATTGACGAGAGTGACGTAGCCGTTATCCGCCTCCGGCTCCTCGTCGATGATCTTGAAGATGCGCTCAGCGCCTGCGAGCGCCATGAGGATGAAGTTTATCTGCTGGGATATCTGGCCGATCGGATTGGAGAAGGTGCGCACATAGGTCAGGAAAGACACCAGCGTTCCGAGATTGACCGTGCCGCCGATTGAGAGAAGCGCACCGACGGTTGCGATTATCGCGTAGTTGATGTGCGAGAGGTTGTTGAGTATCGGGAATAGGATGTTGGAGAGGGCGTTCGCCTTGTAGCTGGACTCGAACCACGCCTCGTTGATCCTGTCAAAGCCCTCGACGGTCTCCGGCTCGTGGTTGAACACCTTGACGACCTTCTGTCCGCTTATCATCTCCTCGATATAGCCGTTGAGATTGCCGACCTCCGTCTGCTGGCGCATGAAGTTTTTGGCGCTCCTGCCGCCGATGACCTTGATGAACAGCGTCATAACAACCAGCATCCCGATCACAACAAGGGTTAGCAGCGGACTGAGATAGATCATCATTGCGAATACCGCGATGACCGTCAGCACCGATGAAAAGAGCTGCGGAATGCTCTGGCTTATCATCTGGCGCATAGCGTCGGTGTCGTTGGTGAAGCGGCTCATCAGGTCGCCGTGGGCGTTGGTGTCAAAGAAGCGTATCGGCAGCTTTTCCATGCGCTTGAACAGGTCACAGCGCACGTTGTGCATCATTCCCGCCGTGATGTTGACCATCAGGCGGTTGTAGAGATAGCTTGCGATTATGCTGACTGCGTATATCGCGCCCATAAGCAGGAGCGTGCGCGCAAAGCGCCCGATGTCCGGGTTTTCCGCCTCGAAAATGTTGTTTACGAGCGGCATGAGGAAGTAGGTTCCCGCGACGTTCGCGAGCGAGGTTATCAGGATGCAGAGAAGCACGACGGTGAGCTGCATCCAATAGCCTCTGAGATATTTGAAGATGCGCCCGAACACGTTTCTTATGTTATCCGGCTTGCCAAACGCCATTCCGGGACGTCCGTGTCCGCCGTGACCGCCCCGGCCACCCTTTGGCGGCATGCTTTTCGGCATATTTCTGTTTTCCGCCATCTCACTCTACCCCCTTCTGCTGGGAAGTGTATACCTCGCGGTATATCTCGTTGGCTGCGAGCAGTTGTTCATGGGTGCCGATGGCGTCTATCCTGCCGTCCACAAGCACGATTATCCTGTCGGCATCGCTGACCGAGCTTATCCTCTGCGCAATTATAAGCTTGGTGGTGTCGGCAAGCTCGCTGCGGAACGCCGCCCGTATCTTCGCGTCTGTCGCGGTGTCAACCGCCGAGGTGGAGTCGTCGAGGATGAGCACCTTTGGCTTTTTGAGCAGCGCGCGGGCGATGCACAGCCGCTGCTTCTGCCCGCCGGAGACGTTGACGCCGCCCTGTCCGAGCACCGTGTCATAGCCGTCCGGGAAGGACATGATGAAATCGTGCGCCGCAGCCGCGCTGCATGCGTCGTATATCTCGGCGTCGGTGGCGTCCGGGTTGCCCCAGCGCAGGTTATCCTTTATTGTGCCGGAGAACAGCACATTGTTTTGCAGCACCATCGCCACGCTGTCGCGCAGCGTTTTGAGCTTGTAATCGCGCACGTCGTGTCCGCCGACGACGACGCTGCCGGAGAGCACGTCGTAAAGGCGTGGGATTAGCTGGACGAAGGTGGTCTTTGCCGAGCCGGTGCCGCCAATTATACCTATCGTCTCGCCGGATTTGATATTGCAGCTCAGGTGATCTATCGTCAGATTGTTCGGATCCCTGGCGTAGCTGAAGCAGACGTCGTCAAAAACGATGGAGCCGTCCTCCGGAGAGCAGCTCTCCGGGCCGTCCTTTATGTCTATGTCCTCGTCGAGCACCTGACAGATTCTGGAAGCCGACGCCTTGGCAAAGGCAAACATGACGATTATGAACGAGAGCATCATCAGCGACATGAGTATCTGCATGATATAGGTTATGAAGCTCACCAGCTCGCCGGTGGTCATCAGTCCCTCGGTGATTTCGACGCCGCCGAACCACAGCACCGCGATGGTGCAGCTATTGACCGCGAGCATCATCAGCGGACCGTTGAGCGCGACTATCCTCTCCGCTTTCACCATCGCCCTGCGGACGTTCTCGGAGGTTTTGACGAACTTGTCTATCTCGTAGTCCTCATGCACGAACGCCTTGACTACGCGGATGGCAGTCAGGTTCTCCTGCACCGACGCGTTCATGTCGTCGTACTTTTTGAGCATGCTCTCAAACATCGGGAACGCCTTTTTGATGATTATGAGTATGCCGCCCGCCAGGATCGGTATCGCCACAACAAAGATGATCGCAAGGCGCGAATTGACCTTGAACGCCAGAATCGTCGCGATGATGAACATCATTGGCGAGCGGAACATCATTCGTATCATCATCTGGAACGTCTGGGAGACGTTGTTCACGTCGGTGGTGAGCCTTGTTATCAGCGATGGCGTGCTGAAGCGGTCGATATTGGCGAAGGAGAAATCCTGCACCTTGTCGAACAGCTTTTTGCGCAGGTTCTTCGCGAAGCCGGCGCTCGCCTTGGAGGCGAACCAGCCGCCCGCGCCGCCAAAGCACAGCGACACTATCGCCATTATTACCATGAGTATGCCATATTTCCACACGGTCTCAATGCTGTTCAGCTTGATGCCCTTATCGATTATCGCGGCTATGACGAGCGGTATCGTCGTCTCCATTGCGACCTCGCCGATCATCACCAGCGGCGTCGCTATCGTCTCGCCAAGATAGCCGCGAACGTTGTTTGCAAGCTTTCTTATCATTGTCGTTCTCTATCCTCCCGGATACAAAATGTTGTTGCAGGCGCCGCTCATCCGTCCGATTTTTCGCTCTCCCTCAGACGTCTTTGCAGAGCGCTCATCTTTTCGTAGTTGAAATCTCCCGCTTCCTCCGGGGTCTCCGCCAGGTTGTTGATTATCCTGTTGAGAAAGCCTTCGAGCTGATCTATCTCCTCATCGCTGAATCCGCCGAACATGCGCCGGTCCAGACGGTCAAACATCTCTCGTGTCTGCTTGGACACGCGTCTGCCCTCGTCGGTGATGTACAGCTTGTTGCAGCGCAGGTTTTCCTCGTTGACGTTCTTGCTGAGCATCCCCGCGCGCTGCATCCTCGCCGTGGATTTTGCCACCGACGACGCCGTGACCGCCATGTGGTCGGCAATCTCCCGCTGTGTGCAGCCGGGATTGTGCAGCACGTATTCCAGTATCCCGAGCTGTCCCTTATAAAGCCCCAGCAGCATGAACTCTCTCTGGCAGCAAAGCCTGCGCATGAGCCCGATCATATCCATCCGTCCGTTCAGCTTCATCAGCCTGCTCTCAGCCACAGCCGCTCCTCCTTTCCTCTATGATATGCGATACCGGCAGCACAATTGTCAGCCGCGCAACAATCAACCGTCAAATAATTAACCGGTTGATTGTTATTATAGCACCATAATCCGAATATGTCAATCACATCACAGTTTTTTTACATTTTATTTTTCTCCGCCACCCCCATCCCAAGGAAGCGCTCCCGCGCACACGGTGAAATTGCAAAAAGCGAAGGAAAAAGACCTCCCTCCGGTAAGTAAAGCAACGGTCTTTGCCTCAAAGAATCCGGCGCTCCGGCGAAAGCGCGTCAGCGTCGAGACGAGCTTGCCCGTTGCGCCGCCTGATGCAGCGCAACCCAAAACGACGCGGGCTCCCGGCAAGTCTCGCACACAGTGCCGAAAGCGGCGTTTATCCAGCGCCCGAGCGGTTTTTCGGCTTTTGGCAAAAATGAAACGGCGCAAAAGCCCGTGGAAGATTAAGCGAGAAAACACGAGGAAATGCGAGAGATACGAAAACAAATTAAAAAATTGAAAAAAACACTTGACAATCGCCCTTGAACATACTATAATATAAACTGTTCGCCGGAGCGGACAGGTTTTTTGCGGCCATAACGCCGCCCTGTCGTGGCTGAGCGTCTCTGGCTCCGGAATAAAGATCGTCTTAAATAATAACGGAGGAAAGCACAATGTCGACCTACATGCCCAAGGCTGAAGAGATCACCCGCAAGT
>CANNTZ010000002.1 GCA_947522735.1 uncultured Oscillospiraceae bacterium
GGTGGATGCGGCGGGTTCGATCCCCGTAGCCCGCTCCATTGCGACACGTCGGAAACGACGTGTCTTTTGTTTTGCGCGACACCTGCACACGCGGCATATAAAACGTTTTATTTGTCCCGTGCGCTTAAAACGCAGGAGGCCGGAGCTTACGCCCCGGCCTCCTGCTGTATTGACTTATTGTTTTTCATGCGCCGAACTCAATGCGGCTGATTATGTGCTCCTGATATTCCGGATCCAGCTCGCAGAAATATCCGCTCCAGCCCCAAACGCGCACGATCAGGTTTGGATGCTTCTCCGGATGCAGCTTTGCGTCGAGCAGGCGGTCGCGGTTTATCGCATTGAGCTGTAGCTGATGCCCGCCAAGCCGGATGTACATCTCCACGAGCTGCGCCACCTTCCGAATGCCGTCCTCATTGCGGAAAACCGTGTCGTGCAGCTCCATCGTCAGCGGTCCGCCGTTGATAATGTTCTTCATGTCGTACTTCGTGAACGACTGAATGACCGAGAGCGGGCCGTCAAGCCGCACGCCGAGCGACGGCGAATAGCTGCTGCTGTAATATTCGCCGCTGCGCCGTCCGTCTGCTGTCGCCGGGCACTCCCTGGCGCTGAAAACGTACGCCATCGCGCTGCCGGTCCCGGCGCGGTATATCCCGCCTCTGCCGTTGGGCCGTCCGTTTAACGTGCGTGCGAACGTATCGGTTATGTCCGACGCGATCAGGTCGACATAATCGTCGTTGTTGCCCATTTTCGGACATGCAAGCAGCCTGCCGCGCAGCTTTTCATAACCCTCAAAGTTCGCGTCCAACGCCCTGAAAAGCTCCTCCACGCTTGTCGAACGCTCGTCGTATATCACTCGTTTGACCGCCGCAAGCGCATCCGCAGCATTGGATATACCCGCACCGTGGATGCCGGAGTTGTTGTATTTCGCCGCGTTGTCCGAGACGTCGCGCCCCTTTTCCAGACAGCCGTCCACAAACAGCGACAGATATGGCGCGCACAGCACCCGTCTGCCATAGCTCCTCATTGCGCACTCAACCGTTTTATCTGCAATGTCTGCTCTGACTTTTTCCATCAGCCTCTCAAAGCTGTCGCAGCAGCTCAGATGGGCGCGGATAGAATCGTTTACCACCAGCGGAAAGTTGAATACGTCAATGTTAGGCACGTCCATACCGCAGCTTGGCACGATAAACTCCCAGCACGCGGCGACGGTGTAATCCAATGCGTCGTCATAGTCGTATCCAAGCGCCGCAAGTCCCGGCACAACCACGTCATCGTTGCAGTATTGCGGGAATCCAAGCCCTTTTTTCGTCAGCCGCGTGCCGTACTCATACAGCTCCGACGGTGTATTTTTGCCAACGCGCAGATTGATTTTCGGGTCTATCAGGCATAGCTCAAGCGACGCGTCCATACAGAGTGCCGACAGCTCGTTGAACATGCTGTGCCCGTTTTTGTCAAATCCTCCCAGCACCATGCTCTGCCCGTTATCGCCCTGCTGGATACCGTGATATAGATCGGCGTCAAGGTTGAGAGATATGAAAAATAACTCAAGCGTTTCAAGAAGCTCCTCACGCGCAGTCCCGTTTTGAGCGTCGCGGAGGTAATATGGGTACATATATTGGTCGAAGCGCCCGAGCGTCAGGTGTTCATACGGACAGCAGCGCAGCGAAAAATGCAATATCTTCAAAAAGAGACACGCCTCGTAAAAGCTCTCCGCAGGCCGATTCGGTACCCTCTCAAGCGCGGCGGACAGGCGCTCGTTCCCGGTGCGTCCGGCTTCAAGGCGATATCTGTCGCAGACGCCGAGCAGCGCGCGTATGTGCCGTCTTATCGATGAATAAAACGATTTAGCATATTTGTCGGCGGTTTTTTCGCGTTCGTTCAACTCATCAAGAATAGAATCAAAGCCGCGTCCGAGCACCCTTGCATAATTCGGCGTTATGTTTCCAACCGGCTCCGCATATCCATTCTCGGCATAGCCGATTCGCGGACAATACGGCAGCTCTTTTACCGTGCGGTTGAACCCGAAGATATCATGCTCAAATATGTTCGCGCGCTCCAGCCCCATCATCGTCTCAAAGCTGAGCGCGTGCGCGTCTAATTGCTCCAGCTCCCGCGTCCGCTCCGAAAGATCCGGCGTGACAGTCGTGCGCTTTGCACGATAACTCCGGCTGTTCAGGCATTCAAGCATCCTTTGGACATTCTCCGTCATAATACCCTCACCTCTATCCCGTATTTTTCAAAGATATCCATATGTGTCTCCGGACGGCGCTCACCGTCAAATTCCGGTGTGTATTTTCGTCCGGCAAGCTTATACTTTGCTCCCGCCATCCTGTTATACGGCAGCAGCTCAACTCTTTTGGCACCGTTCTCACGCATGAAGCTTGCGGTAGCATTTATGTTTTCTTCTGTGTCATTCACTCCCGGTATGAGCGGGATACGGGTGACGAAGGGCACGGCGGAGGCCGCGAGCGCACAATAGTTGCGCAGTATTAAACCGTTTGAGCCGCCTGTATAACGCCGGTGCCTCTCAGCGTCCATCAGCTTGAGATCATAAAGGACGTAATCGCACTTATCGAGAATCTCATCGAATATTTCCGGCCCACAGAAGCCTGAGGTTTGCAGCGCACAATTCGTTATCCCGTGCAGTCGCGTCAGGCACTCGGAGAGAAAATCCGGCTGCGCCAGCGGTTCACCGCCGGAAAAGGTGACGCCTCCTCCGCTCGCATTGAGTATCGCGGCGTTCCGGCATATCCTCTCGACGAGCTCGTCGCTCGTATAATCCACGGCGCAGGCGCGCACCAGCTTTCTGGGACAGACGTCCACGCTGCTTTGGACAAGGCAGGCACGTCCGGTCAACCGCCGTCCCTCCTCAAGGCAGGCGCCACAGCCGGTGCAGCCGTTCGGCGAGCGCAGCAGCTCCTGCTCAAACCGCTGCCCCTCCGGGTTGTGACACCACATGCAGCGCAGCGGACAGCCCTTGAGGAACACCGTCATCCGTATCCCCGGCCCGTCGTATGTGGAAAACTCCTCTATTGAAAAAATCCTGCCGGTGAGCAAAAAATCATCCCTTTAAATCCATACGTGCGTCACATAATATCTATGGCTTACGATAATATTATAATTCTGCACGCTTGAAAACAAAAGAAATATGTTATACAATAGTAGCAATAAATTATCTTTCGGAGGTCGCGTATGGTATTTCATCAGGACGGCAATTCGCTTGGAAATTATAATTACAACGCGTTTTTCTATGACAACGTTGAATGGCCGCCGCATTTTCATCGCAACTTCGAGCTTGTGCACCTGCTGCGTGGCGAGGTTTCGCTGACGGTCGGCGGCGTGCAGGAGACGCTGCGAGAGGGCGATTACGCGCTTGTGCTCTCCAACCAGATTCACTCCTATCTCCGTATAAGCGATTTCCTGATGTGGATAGCCGTGTTTTCGGAGGATTTTGTCCCGGATTTTGCCGCGATCATGACAGACCGCCAGAGCCGCCGTCTCTCATTCCGTTTTGACAGCGAAACGCATTGCGCAGCGCTCATACGCTCTAATCTTATCTTCGGGCATAGCTCCGTGATTATGAAAAAAGCCTGTTTTTATGCGGCCTGCGACCGTTATCTTCAAATCGCCGAGTTAGAGGAGCGCCGCAGCAAAAACGATTTTCTGATCTGTGCGCTGCTCGACTATATCGCACGGCATTTCACCGAAAACATCACGCTGCACGATACCGCCGCGCATTTCGGCTATGAATACCACTATCTCTCACGCCTTCTCAATCGCAGCTACAAGCTCGATTTTCGCGCGCTCGTCAACCGTTACCGTGTGGATCGCGCCGCCGAGCTGCTGCGTCAAGGCGTGCTGCCGATCACAAGCGTCGCGATGCAGAGCGGCTTTCAGAGCATACGCAGCTTCAATTACGTTTTTCGCGAGCTTAAAGGCTGCGCCCCCGGCGAATATGCAGGAAGGCGGGTTTGCTATAAAACGTTTTAGTCGGCGTACTCCCTGTCGATACGCGCGGAGTACTCCTTCCAGACTGCCGATATGGCGTAAAAGTCGTCGTCGGTAATCTCGCCGTGCGGGGTCAAGCAGTAGCAATCCGGCACTCCGATATCCTGCTGGTTCAGCATCCAGCGCATGGTATCGCGGCGGCTTGCGAAGCCCGCGTTATCGGTATCTATAAGCGTTCCGGGCATTGCGAGGGCAAACATCCTGGCGCGCATTGCGAGATCCTCGTAGTTGCAGCGGTTCCCGGCGGCGTAGTCGTGAACGCGCGCCTGATCGCATATGTGCGAGAAATACGGATGACACGGGCTGCAATTGATGAGCGCATTGGGCTTGACCCGCTTCGCGCAGTCGTAGATGTGCGCCATCAGCTCATAGAGCAGCTCGCAGCCATACCTGCCTGAGCGGGTTGTAAAGCCGCGGCCTATCGGGAAATAAAATGCAAAATCGATCTTGACGCCGTCGCAGTTGTAGCAGCCCTCGTCGGATGAGAGCAGCGTGTGCATCAGGCGCTCGATGTGCGCCTTAAATTCCGGCGTGGAGGGATCAATGCGGACGTCGCCATTGTCGGCGGTCACGCACAGCTCGCGCGGCCAGCCCTCGGGATCCCACAGCTTGAACCACAGCAGGGTGTTTATGCCCTCGGCATGGCGTTTGTCTACAAACGCGCGCAGATCTGGCCACTTTTCTGTATCGACCTCGCCGGTGGCATATTCCCGCTGCCACTTGTCGTCGATTATGAGCGCCGTCGGATGCAGGTCGTATTTGCGCATCTGTCCTAAAAGATACTCGTACTCCTCCTCGCACGCAAGCTCGCTGCCTGTTCGCCCGTTTATCTCTCTGCGGCACTGGTCAATCCAGCCGCAGAGCAGCGGCCCTTTCCAGAACCTAGGCGTAAGCTCGCGCTTTTTCGGCCTTGCGATGCCTGACGAGAAATAATAGTCGGAGTATCTGCGCATCACGTCGAGCTCGTCGTTTGCGGCGTAGCCGATAATCGCGGGCGACACCCATTCGCCGTCAACGTGAGTGTGTCCATGCTGATCGGTAGAAAGGTAGAACGCAGAGTGCCAATCGGCGCCGCAGAAGTTGTAGGTCAGGCTGTTGAAGTTGTGCTCGCCGCGGCGGGCGACTGCGCCAAGCCCCAGCCATTCATGAAGCCCCTCGGTGCGGAAGGCGTAGCAGTGCATCGGCGGGATCATCAGCACCGACCAGCGGTAGCAGCTCTGGTTTGCCTTGAAGTAGTAGTTCTCCTCCTCGAACCATGAGCGGCAGGGATTGAAGCCCTCGGAAAATTCGTAGCCGCTGCCCTTGTAGAGCGCGGTGATATCGCCGCTGAAGTAGTTGACCGAATCCACTCTGCCCCGGCCGCTGACGCTCACATTATATGCAAAGCGCTGCGCAGTGCAGGAGAGGGTGTATTTTTTGCTCCAGAGCGCCGTTTTGCCTCGCCATGTAAAGACGCAGAGCTCCCCCTGCTCCACAGCTCCCTCGAATACCGGCAGCTCCGGCTCCGTGTCGGTCACTACCTCGTTTGCGGCCGTCAGCGAATTTACCGCGCTGCGCATGTCCAGCCTCGCGACGGTCGTCCCGGAGATCACGACGTCCGCACGCGCCCTGTCTGCGTCTATCCGCAGCCCGTACCGCAGCGCGTCTACGCTGTATTCAGAACCGTTCCTGTCAAGCTTGAGCCCCTTCACCGATGTGTCCTCCCCCATATCAATATCATTTATTTGACGTATTTATATTCAAGCAGCTTCCATGCCACCTTGACGTCCGCGAGCACGTCCGCTACGACACCGTCATGCACGTATTCCTCGCTCAGCACCCTGCCCTCGCGGCGCACCAGCGCCAGAAGCCCCTCCTTGCCATATGGCAGCTTTACCATCATACGGGTCTGGCTGGACGAGAGCGCTTTAAGCATGCCATTTATAAGCTCCTCCAAGCCCTCTCCGGTTTTGGCCGAGATGCCGATCACAGTCCGGCTGCCGGTGAGGTGGGGCAGCTCGAAAGTGCGGTCGCACTTGTTGAGCACGGTTATACGCGGCGTTTCCGCGGCTCCAAGCTCCTCAAGCAGCTTTTCCGAGACCTCTATGTGCTCCTCAAGCTCCGGGCTGGACGCATCGCAGACGTTGAGGATGAGGTCGGCGGAGGCCGCCTCCTCCAGCGTAGATTTGAACGCCTCGACAAGATGATGCGGAAGCCTACGGATAAATCCGACGGTATCTACAAGTATCAGCGTCCTCCCGTCGGGCAGCTCCATACCGCGCGAGGTTGGGTCGAGCGTCGCGAAAAGCATATCCTCCGACATCACCTCCGCGCCGGTCAGCGCGTTGAGCAGCGTCGATTTGCCCGCGTTGGTGTAGCCTACTATCGCCGCCGTCAGCCGGTTGTCCTTTTTTCTGCGTGAACGCAGCAGTCCGCGGCGCTTTTCCAGCTCGCGCAGCCGTTCTTCGAGAATCGATATCCGTCTGCGGATATGCCGCCGGTCGGTTTCCAGCTTGGTCTCGCCGGGACCGCGCGTGCCGATGCCGCCGCCGAGACGCGAGAGCGCCTGCCCCGCGCCGATGAGCCGCGGCAGGCGATATCTGAGCTGCGCCAGCTCCACCTGAAGCTTGCCCTCGGCTGTTATGGCGCGCCCAGCGAAGATATCAAGTATCAGCATCGTCCGGTCGATCACCGCAAGGCCCGTCGCGTCGCCGATGTTGCGGAGCTGCACCGCGCTCAGCTCGTGGTCAAAAATCAGCAGCACATCTCCATCTCCGTCGGCGAGCGCCCTTATCTCCTCCAGCTTGCCCTGTCCCGCAAGCGTCGCGGCGTCGTATTCGCCGCGTCTCTGTATTACCTGTGCGACTACCTGTGCTCCGGCGGTCGCGGCAAGCTCCGCCAGCTCGTTTATCGAGCTTTCGGCATCAAATTCCCCCACATCAACGCAGACGAGTATCGCGCGCTGCGCCTCGGTCACTGCGAGCTCATGTGTGTTCAGCATATATCGTTCCCCTTCGTTTTGTCAACCGCCGGTTGCGTACATTTCCCGGGAAATATGCCATATTTGAATTTTAGCATATTTTTTCATCGATTGACAGTATATTTTCATCATTTCCATATCTGTACCATAAGCTGTACTATTTTTGAGGATACTCCTCAAAGCTGCACCCGCTTTGTCGCGATGTTGTCGCAGAAAGCGCGGTCGTGCTCGACAAAAAGCAGCGTCGGGCGATACTCCGTTATCAGCGATTCTATCTGTATGCGCGAGAGCACGTCTATATAATTCAGCGGCTCATCCCAGATATAGAGGTGTGCCTGCTCGCACAGAGAGCGCGCAAGCAGCACCTTTTTCTTCTGCCCGGCGCTGTAATCGCCAATACTCTTCTCGAACTGGACGCGGGCAAAATCCAGCTTGCGCAGTATCGTCCGAAACAGCGACGGATCGATTCCGCAGCGCCGCTCATATTCCTCGAGGCTTCCGGAAAGCTCCGACGCGTCCTGTCCGACATATGATATCCTCAGCCCTCTCGCAACGAACACCTCTCCCTCGCTTTTTACCTCACCGTCGCCCAGTATCCGCTTGATAACGCTGCTTTTGCCGCTTCCGTTGCGTCCGCAAAGCGCTATCCTGTCTCCCCGCTCAACTGTAAAGGATATATCCTTACAGACGATCCTGTCTCCATAGCCGATCGATACGCCGGAAAATTCGACCAGCCGCTTAGAGTGGAACGAAAGCGGATGCAGCTTCAGCGTCTCTGCCTTCTCGATATTTTTCAGTAGCTGCGACTTCGCGGCGATCTCCCGGTCTATTCGTCCCTCTATCGCGCCCACGCGCTTCATCGTCTTTTTTGCCTTTGCCGCCTGCTTTGGCATATATCCCTTCTTGTTGTCCACCTTTCTCGGATCGATCCCTATCTTCTTTCGCTCCGCCCTGTCCGACCACTCCGCCTTTTCGCGCGCCGTCTCCTGGAGACGTTCGATATCCTTTTTCAGCCGCGCATCCTGCTCCAGCTCGTATTTGTCCCGCAACTGGCGGTTGCGATACCACGAGGAAAAGTTGCCGCTCTGTAGCTCTATATCCGCACGGTTGATCGAGAGAATATGATCGACGCAGCCGTCGAGGAACGCGCGGTCGTGCGAGACAAGGATGAATCCGGATTTGCCGCGCAGGTAGTCCGCAACCAGCTCGCGAGCTTCGGCGTCAAGGTGGTTCGTCGGTTCGTCGATAAGCAGAAAGCTGTTCTCGCGCAGGAACATTGCCGCCAGAAGCACCCTGGTGCGCTCGCCGTTGGAAAGAGTGTCGAAGGGCCGCCACAGCGTCTCCTCCTCCATCTCAAGCCGCGCCAGCTCTCTCAACAGCCGCCAGCGCTCGATGCTGCCGTCTATCTCGTCGAGCACATCGCAGGTGAGCGCGCTCCGGTCGCGCACCTCATACGGGAAATATTCAAAGTCAACGCCTGCGGTTATACTTCCGCTGTATTCGTACTCGCCCTGAAGCAGCCTGAGAAAGGTGGTCTTTCCCCTGCCGTTGCGCCCGGTGAAGCCAAGCCGCCAGCTTGTATCTATACGAAACGAGACGTTTTCAAAGACGTTGTCATAGCTGCCGTCATAGCCGAATGTCAGATTCGACACATTTATCATGGACATTTTTCCCGCCTCCTTCGACGCAAAAGCTCCATCCTCCTGGCAAATTGCCGGAAGATGGAGCCGATTCTGCATCAAAAACGGCGGCGCAGGCGCAAAACACGCCGGACAGCCGAAAAACACATCGTCGATGCAAAATATACAGGCGCAACCCGTAAAGCGATCCAAATCCCGACAACGAAACAAAGCCCGGAGCGGACGTCGATTCATTATCAGTTTATTTGTGATTACTTACGGTTCCTGTACATTCTCACATCTCGCTTTCCCTCTTGATAAAACCACTATACCATATATTTTTCCGCTTGTCAAGCGTTATATCCGCTTATAGAGCGATGCGCTCCAAAGCTCCATGCCCATTTCGTCTATATAGAAGTGGAGGATGGCACGGTAATTCTTAGTCGCGGTGTGAAGCAGCAGCAGCCCAAGCCCCTTTTCAGACGCGGCGCGCTCCGCCGCCTCGAACAGCCTGTGTCCGAGCCCCATGCCGCGAAGATCCTTCCGGACGTAAAGCTCGTCTATCTCAAAATACGGCGTGTCATCCGGCGCAATGGAGCGGCGGTTTTTCATCCTCGCTTCATGCGCGAGCAGATATCCCGCAAGCTCGCCGTCCTCCTCCGCCAAAAATATCCGCTTGTCCTCGATATCCTTGCGGGAATTTTGGACGTAGCCGTAGCTTATCGCCTCGTGCTCCCACTCGCCGGACAGCTTGATAAGCTTTTCAAGCAGCCTGTCGTCAAGCTGTGCTTCTCTATATGTCATTTAAAGCGCCCTCTTTTTTATAATATGCGTATATTATATCATTTTTTCGTTTTCTGTCAATCTGAGACGCTTGATTCACCGTCTATTGACAAAACGCAAAGGCAATGATAAAATCAAAGCAGTTGCTCTGCGATAGCTTCACCTGCGGCACAGAGTTTTTATTTTTAAGCTGCTTTTTCAGAGAGACAGCCTCCATCCAAACGCAGACGGAGCCGTCCTCATCGGTCGACATGACCCTCGAAGCCTTCAAAAGGTTGTGGCATTGCTGCGGCGGGATAAGGACATACGGGGGTTCCGCCGTAGCGTTTGAACAATAATTTCCGCATAATCCAAGGGAGGTGCTTCATCATGCGCGAGATAATCCCCGGGCGCATCTATCGCCACTTCAAAGGCGATCTCTATCTCGTCGAGGCGCTCGCAAAGCACTCCGAGACCGGCGAGAACTGTGTTATCTATCGCCAGCTCTACGGCGACGGCGCGTTGTGGGTTCGCCCGCTTGCAATGTTCAACGGAGAGGTCGACCGCGAAAAATATCCCGGCTGCACACAGCGCTATCGGTTTGAGCTTGTCGACGCCAAAAGCTGCCGTTAAAAACAAAAACGCCCGCCCGGACAGCCGAATCTATCCGGACGGGACGTTCTGTTTTTCACCGGCAAAAAATTATTTTCTGCGGCTCTTCTCTATCAGGTTGATGACGGAAAACACAAGCGGCGTCGCGCCGACTGTGATTATAGTCTCCGGCACCATATACTGCGCGTTGTAGATAAGCGAATAGGTCCACATGCCAAACCTGTTGACGAGGTCGTTCCACTGGCCCTCCTTGGTGATCGAGTACCACACGACTGCGCCGCTGAGGAAATGGCAGACAAAGCGCAGCACGCAGACGGTCGCTGCGCCTGCGGTGATGCCCACATAGTCGCTTTTGAGGATGCCGCGGTAAATTCCGGCGAGTCCTATGACGGTGAAGGCGATGATATAATCGAACAGCACGCACAGGACGACGCCCCAGAACGTCGGGACATACGAAACCGTGCCGATACCCAGCACAAGCTGGAGCACCGAATAGACCAGCGCCGCCTCTATGCCCCACTTCGCGCCGTGACGGTACGAGAGGATGATGAGCGGCACCATAGAACAGAGCGTTACCGAGCCGCCGAGCGGCGCTTCATAGATTTTGAGCAGCGACAGCACCGTCGCCACAGCGATCATTATCGCGCACTCGACCAGAATACGAGTCTTGGAATAAGCCTTTTCCATGCCGAAAAACCCCTTTGCAAATAAAAAATACCGCACTAATATGGTAAGTGCGGTATTCGTCATTTATAGCTATTTCGGCGCTATATAAACTCCCTACGTTGGCATTACCCATATCAGGTCATAAGGGACCGTGAGAAGCCATCCCACATCACAGCCGGATTCCGTCCAGCGCCCCTGTTTATTCTTTTGTGCGGCTTCGAGAGCTATTATAGCACGACCGCCGCCGTTTGTCAAGAGTTTCCGCCCCTGATAATGCCCGTGAGCTGCGTCAGGATATCGCCGCCGCCATTGAGATTGATGTTTCCGACACGCTCGCAGATGCGCTCGATATATTCCAGCTCCTTTAGCCTGTAGAGCGTCTGGTTTTCCTCCATCAGCTTCGCCGTGTTGAGCAGCGAGCGGGTGGACGCAACCTCCTCGCGGCGCGTGACGACGTTGGCTTGCGCCTGCTTTTCCGCCAGCAGCACCGTGTTCATGATGTCGCGCACCTCTCCGGGCAGGATTATGTCCTTTACCCCGGCGTCCTTTATCTCAACAAACAGCTCCTTTTCCTTCTCGTGCAGCCTTTCGGCAACATATTTCGACAGCCCGTCCTTGTTCGCGAGGATGTCATCCAGCTTGCAGCGTCCGATATAGTCGCGCAGGGCAAGCTGAACGGCGACGTGGAGCTGCTCGGCATAGTCGTCGATCTCGGTTAGTATCCGCACGCAGTCGGTCACGCGGTAGTTGCAGACAAAGCTTACGCGCACCGTCACCTTGTCCTGCGTCATGATCTCCTGACCGGACACGTCGAGCTTCGTCAGGCGTGTATCGACGTAATCGGCGTCAACGCTGACGCCGCCGCGCCAGAAATAGTAGGTACCGGCGTCCAGCACCCGCGCCAGCTTGCCGTTAAAGAACACCCGCGCCTTCTGATATTCGGCGACCTCCACCCGCGTGTAAAGCTCGCACGGCATTGAATCGAACACGTATTCCGGCACAGAGCCGTCCACCTCCGGCGAGGATATGTCTACCAGCTGATATTCGTGGCGGTCGTGGATAGTCCAGAACGCATACCGGCCGCTTGTCAATGCCTCCGCAAACCTGCCGTTGACAAAGTGCAGCGCAAGCTGTCGATCCGCTATTTCCGCCACCGACGCCGACGCGGCGACCTCGCCGTTCGCAAGCAGCGTATCAAGCGCGCAGCGCCCGGACTCTATCGGCTGCGCAAGCGAGACGACCTCTATCTCCCGCCCACCGAGCATGCGGTATTTTCCGGCGGTCAGCATCCGCATGAACCGGCCGTTTTTGAAGAGAAATCCCCTCTGGTTCTCGTTGATAACGATCGTCCTCATATTTAAAACCTCCCGGTCTACATTCAGCCCCGCCGCGCCCCATGCAGCCCCGGCGGCGGGAGACTTGAGCACGCCGGTCGCGGAGCGGAAAGCGCCGCTTCTGGCTCCGTGACCGCTACGCGCGGTATCCGTCTCCCGGCAAAGCCGTGGCCGCACCGTTCCCTCCGCACATGCGGCAAACCGGGACGCGGCATAGCTTTTTCTTAGCTGTGCGCCTTTCGGCGTACAAATTAATCGCGCCGTTTCCGGCAAAACCAAACCAACTGGCGATACGCTCCGGCGGATTCCGCCGCCAAAGCGCACGGTGGGATTTGAACCCACGTAAAGCAGTTTCCGGCACGGCATACGCTTCGGAAGCTCCCCGCGCACCGCAGTGAAGCGGCAAACCCGCCATTCACACGCAAGCCGGAACTGCAACGTTGCCAATGGCAACATCTATATCCTACCACAAATATGCCCGCTATTCAATGTTTTTGCTCCAAATTTTCCGGTCATCCTCAGCTTTTCACTCTTTTCGGCCACCTTCTCCGCGTTATGCGGTATACCGACGGAGCTCCGCCGCTGCCCACATCGCCGCCGGTGCGTTCTCCGTTTTCCCGTAGCTGCGCCGTCATATTAACGGGCCGCAACCATACATCCCGGCGGTGCAAGGGCCGCTCCAAATCAGTTGTCTCTTTCCGGATGAGACGCCTCTGCCGCGGATAAAGCTTAACCCTTCACAGACCTATCGCTTTCATAAAGCAGTCGTACTCATCGACGCTTTGCGCTTTTGTTTTAGATATCCGCAGCAGCCGCGCAAGCCGATCCGGCAGCAGACGTATATTGGCGAGCAGCCGCGCAAGCCACGCAACGGGCAGCAGCCACCGACACTTTTGCAAAAAGGTGTAGCGCCGTTCAAGCTCGTCTGCGGGCGGAAAGAGCATTCTGCAAACGAGCTGCCGCTTAGAGCCGCGCTTCTCCCCCGCATTGCGCAGCTCTACCACCGAGCGGTCGCGGGAATGTCCAAACAGGTCGGAGTCGAGGGTATAATCGAGCAGACGATCCAGCGTCTCGACGTCCGGCTCCGGCAGCGGGCAAAGAGTGCTGACGCCGAACCATACGCGGCAGGCGTTCATCACGGTGTGGAAAAAGTCCGTCAGGCGCAGCGCGGCAAACTCTTTTTCGATGGCGAGCCAGTTCAGGCGCGCATCCTCGCGCTTTACATACAGCGCCGCGTCCAGATACATCCGCAGTCCCGCGCCTCCGCGATAGAGATGCTTTGCCAGGTGGCACACGGTGTAGATGAAGTGAAAATCCGGCGCAGGCCGGTACCGCAGGCCCTCATCCGGCTCCGCATACCGCCACGCGCCGTCGAAATACGTCTGCATATCTGCGCGCCCGTCCAGATTGCCGTCCATCAGCATAGTGTGTATTTCGTAATACTCCGCGTCCTTTAGATAGGAATAGGACGGCTCCCAGTCGTGCTCAGCCGTATAACCGAGGGACAGCATCAGCTCATGCGTTTTCCTGCGGTCCTCCGGACGGATGAGGATATCGATGTCGCCGAAGGTGCGCAGCTCCGGCACGGGATAAAGCGCGCGGAGGTAGTAGCCCTTGACCGGCATATGGGCGACACCGTGCTCCGTAAAGACCTGTGAGAGCGTCTCAAAGGCCGTGCAGCGGTTGAGGTTGCCGACAAGCGCCGCGTACAGTATGCCGTTGAGCCTGCGGCAGAGCTTTGCGTCCCCAAGCATCCCCCAACGCCTGTTCTCATACGCCAGAACCGGCAGCAGATTCTGCCGCGCGGCCTCCGGCCACAGCGTTCGTATATTCGATTGATCTATCCTCTCCGGCGGCGCGTCCTGTACAAAGCTGCGCAGCGGCACGAGAAGCTGTTTGTTCGACATATTCGGAGCCTTTCGGTTTAATTTTGGGGCGTCAATTCGACCACCGCAATCTCCGGCCGGTTGTTTATCCTCGGGATCGGGCCATGTCCGGCAAGTCCGGAGGTGATAATCATCTGCATATGCTCGCCCAGCCGGAAGCAGCCGCGGTCATATTCCGGGAACCAGCCCTGCATGGGCGCGTACAGGCCGCCGATAAACGGCAAACGGATCAGTCCGCCGTGTGTGTGGCCGCTGAGCACAAGCTCCACGTCCCACATGTCGTATGCTCCGTTGAAGATGAAGGTGTCCGGCATATGTGCAAGACAGATTTTAGGTACGCCGGTGTTCTCAAAGTCCTTCAGAAACCTGTATTCCGGCGACGAGGTAAACTCCTCCTCGCTGCGGCCAAAATAGAAGCCGTATCCCATTGTGCCGCCGATGCGCAGCGGCTGACCGTTGACTGCTATGTCCACATAGCTGTCGTTTACCACCGTTGCACCTGTCCGGGCCACACGGTCAAGAAGAGTATCGTCGGCTTTCATATATTCTAGCTCGTGATTGCCGGGCGCAAAATATACAGGTGCTATCTCGCACAGCCCTTCAAGCAGTTGCAGGAGCTTCTGCACCTCCTCCTCATCCGCGCTGCGGTCAAGCATATCGCCGGCAAGCAAGATTACGTCCGGGGACTGCGAGCCGACCCTTGCAATCAGACGGGAGTTGTCCCTGCCGAAGGTTCTTCCGTGCAGGTCGGAGAGGAGGACGAGGCGGATGGGTGTCCAGAGCTTTTCCATGGAGACGGCGTATGAGCTTGTGCTAATTCTGACGTTGTCAAGCAGGACAGACAGAAAAATGGCGGCAAGGCAGACGACTGTCATGACGGCGACGCTTGCTAAGCTGTGCTTCATACCGTTCATCCGATGTGAAAAATGCGCGGCAGCCTGTTCCATCCACGCCTGATAAAGCGTGCCGCATGGCCACATGCCGCGGCCGCGCCGTATTTTGCCTTATTCAGAAAAAGCGCCCAGACAGAGCCGCCCTGCTCCATCGTGTGCAGATCGTCCACCTGTTTTCGATAAAGAGGCGTTTGCGTAAACCTTGTCCCCCAATGGAGCAGATCGGTTTTTACGCCGATATCCTCTGCAAGCGCAAGCCCCTTGGGCAAATTCAGCCGCATTCGTCCGAGATGCTCCCAATAGCACAGGATCCCCTGCAAATCATGCGGAATCGGCTTGCATCCGTTCAAGGCCATGCCAAGTGCGACCAGCGGCTCATCCCCTGGCGTTGCGAATTTTCCCTTGAAACGATAAGCTCCATAGTGCGGGACCAGCTCCTGCGCCGTTTCCAGCACCGCTTTGCACCGCACCGTTTTTCGCATATAATAGATCCCCCCGTGGAGCCCCACCACATAGGAGACCCTCTCCTTCAAGTCCCCCAGATTCTTGTACTCAAACCAGCCGGTCGTATCGTCCAGCGGCAAAACCCGGCCAAAGCAGGAAAAGTCATCCGCCTCCCGAAACAGCTCGAACAGCCGGTTCAGGTCGCCATAGGCCAGACAGTCTGCGTCAATGAAGATGTTCACGTCATACGGTAAAAGCTCGAGCATCTCCAGCTTGTCCAGATAGCTGCGGTGCGCTTGCGAAAAAACGCGCACATCATCGAACTCCGCCGTATATCCGTTCTCCTGATCCGCCAGAATCGCAAACGGAAGCGGAGAACTGCAAAACCAGCGGTACGAGTGCAGGAGGTTTGCTGCCATTTTATAATACTGTGCGTCGCCGGTGGCGATGGTGACAAAGCCGTGCGTCATAAGGTATCACTCCTTAAACCCAAGGATTTTTCGGATTTTGACCAGATAGGCGTATGGTCTGACCAGCCTCGGGCAGACCAGTGATAGATACCAGCTAAAGGTATCATAAACGCAGGATCTGCGTATATGCCGCAATGCAGCCAGTTTGTGGATGCGATACTCCGTGGGAATCCGGTCGGATTGCCTGCTGCCATAAGCGCGAATTACCGTTTTGGCCTGCGCGACCCTTTGGGCGTTTCGCGCCAATTCCGCAAGCTCCCGGTCATTTTCCGTATCGAAGAATTGCACGCAGGCTTGAACCGCCCTAACACAATCGAAGCTTTTGACGGAAAAGGGGCGCCCTGTAATGCTGTCAGGCCGCGTCCGGTAAAGGTAGAGCTTATCCGGTATAAGACCAACGGCATTTGATCGATAAAGCAACCTCGGTGTTGTCGCGTCATCCTCATGGATCAGCCCGACCGGATAACGAATCCCGTCAAACAGCCTTGCCGGATATAGCTTTCCCCATGCCATAATGGGCACCTCGCCATCCATGTGATAAATGCTCAGGCATGCCTCCCGTCCGGTCATTATTTTCAACTGCGTCGCGGCGCACGCATCCACGCATTCGAGCTCGCTCTCATCCGAAAAGGGCCGCATATCGCAGACGGCGATATCAACGTTTTCCTGAACAACAGTGTCATGCAGCCTTTTCAGACAGGCGGGCGCAAGCAGGTCGTCACTATCTGCAAACGCAAGATATTCCCCGGAGGCCGCATCGATTCCGGCGTTTCTTGCCGCGGACAGTCCCCTGTTTTCCTGATGGATTACCCGCACGCGCGGATCCTGTTCCGCATATTCATCACAGATTGCTCCGCAGCCGTCCGGCGAACCGTCGTCCACGAGGATCAGCTCAAAATCCGTATAGGTCTGCGCAAGAATACTGTCCACGCATTGACGCAGGTAAGGCTCTACCTTGTAAACCGGGACTATCACGGATATCGTCGGCATATTGTCATTCATCCCCTGAAATCCAGAATATCTTTCTTCAAAATTTCCCTGTATGGAAGCAATGCTTCGTTGTCATATCGGTTTTCGCCCTTCGGCATGTCTGCATACAGCGCCTCTATCTGCTCGGCTGTATCTGCAAAGCGAATATAGTCTAAATGGCGAACCCATTCGTAACAGCCGCGCACCTTATGGCTTTTGCTGTTTATCACAATACAAGGAGTTCCCGTGACAGCCGCAAAGATCATCCCGTGAAGCCGGTCTGTTATAACAAGCTGCGCTCCTCTGAACTCATCGAGCTTTGCCTCCAGCTCTTGTATACGCTTATCCGGTAAAACGCCGTGCTCCAGACACATGTCGGTATATTTTACCTGCTCGCAAAACAGGCCTTGAGCCGATTTCAGAATTTGCTTTTCATCCTTCTCGCTGCGTGTTTTTTCAAGGTCGCTGCGCAGACAGAGCAGACACCCTGTTCTGTTTTTTTTCACCTGCGACTTATTCATAAACAGCGCCATATCCGGCACGAGCTTTACATTGCGATATATCCCGCTCATAACGCTGTAGGAGGTTTGTTCCCTCGCATACAGCAGCAGCGCCGGATGATGCCTGTAGATTCCTTTTGAGCGCTCTAATTCACGGCTGCCCCACTCGGTCTTTTCATAAAATACAGTATTCGGAAGACAAAATATAATTGATTTTGGGTTTTCGCGAATTATGCACCGGAACAGCCTCTCCACATTGAACCACAGCGTTCCCATGTTTCCCCCGCCGTTGACAATGATTTTATGTCCGTTCATAGCTCCGAGCCTATGAAAACGCTTTAACCGGCGCAGCTGTATCGTTGTGAGCTCAATGTATTCGAGCTTCATCTCCGTCAACAGCTCTGTTGCTGACAGCGCAATCGCATGGTCTCCCAAATTGCCGTGTGACGGAGATAATACAAAGAGAACCGTACTTTCATCCGCCTCCTTCAACCGCTTGCATATGTCCTTGACCTCTTTCCATTCTCTATCGGCCTCGTACATACGGCCGTGCAGCCTTCGCAAGGGCATCAGAAAATCAGCAGCCATAAACACAGCTCCCCTCTCAGCCGATCGTTATTTCCGGGAACATCATATATCCCCACCAGGTATGGTTCCACGCCATGTTGTTGTTTTCCCGGTTGCCCTGCCCCTTCTCAAAGGCAAACGCCTCCTCCACCACGTCGTGCATCTGGTTTGCTCCAAATTGGTTCACCGAGTAAGCGGTCAGCTTCACAAGATACTTTCCGGGCGCAAGCCAATCTATCAGCAGTGTCAAAGCGATTTCATTTTCCCCGGCATCCGCCATGATGGAGGGACTGGAGGTTGCAAGACCAACCACCGTTTTATCGGCAGCCTCCACGGTCATGCGGAATGCCATATTCTCGACCGGCACCCTTGCTTTATATGAAACCCTCACATGAACCGGCTCTTTTCCGGTGTATACGGCAGTATCCTTGTCCAGCAGCGAGACCGTGCAAATATGTATCCGGCCGTCCATGATGGCGTGAGTCCGCTTTGCTTCCGAGCAATCGTTGACAAGCGCCGGCGCTCTGGTCATATCCGAGTAGAGCTCAATCGCCCTCTCCACATTTCCGTCAAACATGAGCCTTCCGTGATCCAGCACGATGCAGCGTGTGCAAAGCTGACGGATGGTGTTCATATTATGGCTGACATAGAGCACGGTGCGTCCCCCGGAGCCTGCGGCGTCGCCCATTTTGCCAAGGCATTTCTGCTGGAACTTCATATCGCCCACGGCCAAAACCTCATCCATGACCATGATCTCGCTGTCCAGATGCGCGGCCACAGCAAAAGCCAGCTTGACATACATGCCGCTGGAATAGCGCTTGACCGGCGTGTCGATGAATTTTTCCATCTCCGCGAACTCGACGATCCGGTCAAACTTGCTATCGATCTCCGCCCTTGTCATGCCCAGAATCGCGCCGTTCATGTAGACGTTTTCCCGCCCGGTCAGCTCCGGATGGAAGCCGGTTCCAACCTCCAGCATGGAGGCGATGCGGCCGTTATAGCTGACGGTTCCCCTCGTCGGCGCGGTGACGCGGGAAAGCAGCTTCAAAAGCGTGGATTTGCCCGCGCCGTTGTGACCTATGATCCCCAGCGCCTCGCCCTTTTTCACCTCAAAGGACACGTCGTCCAGCGCAAGGAACCTTTCTCCCCCATGCGCCGCCGTGTCGGAGCCGATCTTGCTGTTGGGGTCCTCCCTGCCCTTTATCCGCGCCATCCAGCTTTGCAGATCTCCCCGCAGCGTGCCGCCGCCAATCGCACCTAAACGGTATTCCTTGGAGACATGCTCGATTTTGATTGCAATTTCATCCATAAGCTTTCCTCAGACCGTATCCATAAATGTTTTTTCCACCCGGCTGAACATCACCACGCCAATAAACAGGATCACGAGAGTAGTTCCCCAGCCGGCTAAATAATAGCTCCACTCAACCGCTCCGGTTCCCAGATAGGCATAGCGGAACAGGTTGATGATGGGCGAGATCGGGTTGCACATATACAGCGCGTGCCACCTGCCGCCGGGAGCAAGGGCGGCGAAGCGAAACATATCGTAGGCAATTGGCGAGCCATACATCCAGAGCTGCACGCCGAAGCCCACCAGCATGGCGAGGTCGCGGTATTTCGTCGTCAGTGCGGAGATGATGATGCCGCAGCCAAGGCTCAGTATGGCGAGCTGGAGCACGATGAGCGGCGTCATAAGCATCCACAGGTTCGGACAGACTCCCTGTCCCGTGACGGCATAGTAAACAAGAAATATCACCAGAAAGCCATATTGAATGGCAAGGCTGATGAGCTCGGAAAGCACAGTGGAGATCGGCATGACGAGGCGCGGGAAATAGACCTTACCCATCGTGGCGCTGTTGGCGACGAAGGTGTTCGCCGTCTGTGTCAGGCAGTTGGAGAAGTATGTCCACAGAACCGTGCCGGAAAGATAGAAAACGAAGGACGGCATCCCCTGCGGCGCAAGCCCGGCGATGTTGCCGAACACCAGCGTGAACACAACGGTTGTCAGCAACGGCTGTATGACGGCCCACAGCGGGCCGAGGATCGTCTGCTTGTATTTTGACACGAAATTTCGCCTCACAAACAGCAGGATCAGGTCGCGATAAGCGAAAACCTCTTTGATATGCAGGTCAAACCAGCCGCTTTTCGGCTTGATGACCGTGGTAAAACGCTGTTCTTCCATAGTGACTCCTTTTGTTACAGCAGAGCATACAGCTTTTGCAATATTGCGGCGTTATCGCGTTCAAAAGCATGGCTGCGCAGCGCAGCGCGGAAGGCGTTGCGCTGCTCCGGCGCGTGGTAAAGCCGCTTCACTGCTTCGGCAAGCGACGCCGCCTCCGGCTCGCAGAGCAGACCGGTCCGGCCGCTCTCTATCTGTTCCTCGGCGGCATTTCGGGTCGCCAGAATTGGCGCCGCCAGCAGCCGCGCCTCCAGAACCGTGACGCAATGCCCCTCAAACCGGCTGGGCTGCACATACAAATCCGCCTGTCGTATGTAGGGATACGGATTATCCTGCATTCCCAGCAGCGTAACACGCTCCTCCAGCCCAAGCGCATGGAGCTGCTCCCGCAGAGCAGCCTCCTCCGGCCCTCCGCCGATAATCCACCAGTGGATATTGGCGTAACCGTCCCGTACCAGTCTTGTGCAGGCCTCAACGGCAAGGTCCATGCCCTTGGCGTAAGACAGCCGCCCGCAGGATACGATATTGAACCGCTCCTTTGGAAAAACCGTTTTCGGCTCTTCAAGGCTCTTTTCCCTCACGCCTGCAATATCGATCAGATTATTGACTGCGATGATTTTTTCCGCGTATTGCGGGCGATACCTCCTAAGCTTTTCCGCAAGAGCCTCCGACACGGCGACAATCTTTTCCGCTTTTAGATAGCCATATATATCGTGATACTCCCGCCGCATTGCGCCGTGATGATAAAACATCAGAAAGCGGTCTGCGCAGACTGCGCGAACGGCTGTCTCCGCCGCTCGGTCGCTGTAAATAACCGCCGTATCAAAATGCTCGCCGTCAAGCCGCTTTTTCACATAGGCGGCATAGAGCCCTGCCTCCGGCGCGCGCAGTGCAAGCCGCAGCATACGCCATATCAGACGCCGCAGCCCCGAGGCGTTTTGCGGCTCCTCCATGAGGTTGTACATCCGCTTATGGCGGTATGCGTCCGGGAATGTCGCCGGATGCTGCCGGTCAGCGACAAGCAGGCGGCACTTTTGTGTGATGCGCCCTGCCATTTCCTGACTGTCGCGCAGGATCAGGCAGGTTGCGTCGTATTTGTCATAGTCCAGACGGTTCAGCAGATTTACCAGCGCCGTCTCGATCCCGCCGATCCATAGGGCCTCCGTGATGAAGATGAGCTTCTTTTTCATAATTCAAACCCGCTCTTCTCCGGCAAAATCATCTCGAATGCGCCCTGTAGTCGTGCAGACAGCTTTTCAAAATCCACCGGCTCCTCCGGGTCGTTTATGCAGAGCATATCGTGGCTCTGCTCCCGAATGATACTACACAGCTCATCCACCGTGCTCTCGTCGGCGCAAAGCACTGCATTGTCCGTGTTATACGGTGCAAACTGTCCGCTTGCCACCTGCCACCACAGGCACACCCACTGGTTAACATCCTCCGCACTGCGGAAGCGGTGAGCCGTGGTGCGCGCCAGCAGCTCCGGCTCGGTGTTCCAGACAGCCTCGAAGGTGCTTTTGCAATACGCCGCCGGGGCGTGCAGGTTTCTGAAGCCGGTAAATCGGCTTGGAAACAGCTTTTCCAAGGCCCTGGTGCGGATGTTGTCCTGCCAGCGGTAGGCGCGGTCGACATATCTTCTCCCGTATTTTTTCACCTGCTCACGCTTGTCAAAATGCGCGTTGACGACGCCCAGACCGTTTACCGCCGCGTGCTGCCATATGCCGATGCTTCCGACAAGCTCTATAGGATGCTCTCCGCCGCAGGTGCAGGGCAGACCGTCCCGGAAAAACGCCGTCTTCGGCGCCGGGCGGAGCAGGAACATATCGTCGTTGAAGTATACAAAGCGCTCCGCAAGCCCCGGGATGCGGTGCATATTCATCTCGATGGCGTGGGAGCTGAAGGTTGGCAGCGCTTCCTGCGGCATGAAATCCTCATGCCGCACATGGTGCAGCTTGGGATGCTTCAGGTTCAAAAATGCCGGGAAGTGCCCACAGGTGACAAAATGGATCCTCCGCACCCACGGCGCAAACCTCTCCGCCGCACGGAACCAGTAGGGCATCAGCCCCCAATCCCGAAAACGGTTGGGCGCGTTGCTGCCGTCCTGCGTTTTCCCCTGATATTTTGCCTTTTCCCTCTGCCAGACAGGATCGTTTCCGTCCACCCACAGGACGACAAAATCTATCTCCATATCAAAGCCTCCTTAAAGCGGCCCTTTTCCCGGCCAACACCGGACAAAAGCGATTTACGACAAGGATCAGCGCCGCTTCCACGGCGGCAATCAGGAGAAACGCCCCGATCACCCAAAGCGGGCTGCCGCTTCCGGAGACGGTATACAGCACAAGCTGGTGCGTTCCCATAACAGTCAGCGCGTTTTCGCCGATTTTGGCGGGCCATTTTCACGGAATCAGACGGGCGATGCCCATCGTAAAATATGCGCCGCAGACGCCGCTTACGAGGTATAATGGCGGGCTGGCCAATACCCCGTTATAAAAGCTGTTTTCCGGCGACAGCTTGAAGCAGACTCCGGCGCACACCGCCGTCAAAAAAAGGGCACAGCCGATTTTTCACCATTTGAAGCTCTCAAGCGGCTTTTTCGGCAAATTTCCGGTCAGCATGAATGCAAATCCCAATATCCCGCGGAACAGCAGTCTCCAGATATGTCCCGCCGGCACAAAATGCAGCGACATGCAGAGCACAGCCCCAATGACGCTCCATGCAGCTTTGTGCGGAAAGCGGATATACAGATAATACAGCACGCACGCCAGAAGCATCGCCGGTAAAAACCAGTCCGCGCCGACGTTGCAGCGCAGGGTCAGCATCAGCTTGAAGCATTCCGGAATAGAGACGGAATGAAGGACAAAGCGCTTATAAGCAATCGCCACGCACTCAAAAAACAGGTACGGCACAAGAAGCGTCCTTGTCTTGTGGATGAAATACTCACCGACCGTGCGGCTTCTCCACTTCCCGCCGTCGGTCAGCATTCCCGACAACAGGAAAAATGCAGGCATGTGAAAGGAATTGATCCATTCCTGCGCCAGAACATACGGGAGGACGTCATATCGCAGATTTGCAGAGCCCAGTATTTGTCCCAGCACAACCAACGTGATGAGAATGGCGCGGGTTGTGTCGATGCAGCGCAGGCGACCGGTCACTCAGACGCACCTGCCTTGTATCGCTGATACGCCCGGCTGCTTTTGACTGCAACGGCGAGCCTGTGGCGCAGTTGTGTTTTCCTGTTTTGCAGATATATCCCAAGCGGGCTTCCCATCTTTATGGACGCATACGGGCTTTGGTAATGCTCCGCAATCATCTCGCGTATTTCTGAGAGCGGCGCATAATAGAGCTTTTGCCGCAGCAGCATTTTATAGATGCCTGCGGCCTCCTTTTCGGAAATGCCAAGCGCTCTCATGCTTTGCTCAAACGGCTGCATATATCCTGCCAGATCAGAAATCCCCTTCAGCCGCCGATATGCTCCCCTCTCATCCTCCGCCTGTCTGTAGCGATACACCGTTTCCGGCAGGGAATAAATGCTCCGGCAGAACGGCAGCAGCTCCAACACAAACAGAAAATCCTCCAGCAGCGTCATATCCTCATGAAAGCGCACGCCGGACTCAAGCAGCTTTTTCCGGCGGTAAAGCTTGTTCCAAACAGGAGTCAGCGCATTGCAGGCATAAAATTCCTGAAAGCGGGCTTTCAGCTTCTCGGGCGTCAGCATTCCGTCAAAATGCGGAACCAGCCTCCTCCTGCTGTACAGCCTGCCGCGGTGGTAATAGTCAAAGCTCATGCCGAAGATCATTAGATCCGGCTGTTGTCGGAGCGTGATATCGACCGCATGAGACAGCGCTCCGTCATCCACCGTGTCATCCGCATCCACAAACCATAGATAATCGCCCTGAGCCTCGTCGAGCCCACGGTTACGGGCGGCGGAAACTCCGGCATTTGACTGATGTATGCAGCGCAGCTCCGGATGCCGGGTGCAAAGCTCATCGCAAAGCGCCGCTGTGCCGTCCGTGGAGCCGTCGTCGACGAGAAGAAGCTCGTAATCCGAAAGCCCCGACGCGCAGATGCTGTTCACGGTGGCTTCCAGCGTTTTCACGCAGTTATAGCACGGGATGACGACGCTGAAGGTCACCTTGCCACCTCCCAGCAGAAGCGGTAGTTCAGATAGTTATCCACTTCGTATTCGATTGTATTATTGAGGTTAGTCGTATAATAGTAAAGCCCGGCAAGCAGCACCACGCACAGCAACGCGGCGATGCGCTGCCTGTTGTTGAGGACAAGGCGATAGCTCCCATAGCCCTCAAGCTCCCCTTCCGGATAGAACATCATGGGCAGATAGAGGATGATGAGCTGGAAATAGTAGTCCGTAAGACGGGTGAACACATTATCAAATCCGGAGAACATCTGTAATATCGCCGCTACGACCATCAGGTTAAACAGCTTTGTGAAATTTTTGCCCGAAAAACCCCGCAGAACGATTCCGACAACCAGTAGCGCCACAATCATCAGAAAGCGTCCGCCAACATGGGTGTTGTCCATAAAATCCGTTTCATCATAGTAAAAGCCGCTGATAAATTCGACGATCGGATAGCGGAAAAGAAAAATCAAGCCCGCACTTGCGGCATAGATAATCAGCTTCTGTACGCTCAGGCGGCTTTTTGCAATCCAGTACGCCGGAAGAAAAATCAGCGCGGGAGCGTGAACGCAGCCGGCCAGAGCCGTCCACAAGAGGAAGCCTCTCGGCCGTTCCTCCATTATTCCGGTGAATGCAAGCATCAGCAGTCCCATTGCCAGCGCCTGCTTGATGGCGCTGAATCCGAATACATAGAAGCCAAAGCAGTTCCACAGCAGATAGCTCAGCCATGGAGCGGGCGAATAGCGATATACGATGAGCGCGACGGAAATCTCCGTTACGATTGCAATGAAAATCAAAAGCACCTGAAATTCACCGTTGGAAATCTGCGTGAAAAACTTTTCGACCCAGAAAAACAGGAAATTGCGTCCGCCATTGAATATCTCCTCGCTGAACCAGCCATGGTTGGCATAAACATTCTCATAGCCCCATGCGTATTTCAGCAAATCTCCGGTGATATATTTATATCGCCAGCCGCAGACGAAGGTATGCAGGACAGCCATGAGCGCAATATATATCTTTTTCTGTCTGCCCTTCTGCGGAAGCAGGCAGGCAAGCCCCAGCACCGCAGCGACCATATAGTAATAGACCCTTACGCCCATTTACGCTCTCCGTTTCTTCTGAAGCTCTCTCTCAAAAAAGGCTTCCGTCTCTTTTGCCAGCGTTTTTTGCTTAAAAGCCTTGCCACGTGCCTTCGCTCTCTCAGCATAGCGCTCCATCAGCAGCGGCTCAGTCAGCATCCGCTTTATTCCCTGATAAAACGCCTCGTCCTCGTTTGAGGTTATAAGCCCGTATTCGCTTTCGCCCAGCAGCTCCCGCATACCGGAGCAAGCAGTTGCTACAACAGGCTTTCCGAGGACGAGCCCCTCGGTAATAAAAGTGCTGAAGCCCTCATAAACAGAGGAGCAAACCAACAGATCGGCCGCGTTCATCAGGCAATACGGATTTTCCCGGAAGCCCAGCAGCCTTGCCGAGGCTTCAAGGTGATTCTCACGGATATACGCCTCAAGCGCAGGGCACTCTTCGCCCTCTCCGACGATCCACAGGTCGTGATCGAGCCCGTCCTCCATGAGGCGCCTGTGCGCGGCCAGTGCGCGGATAAAATGCTTTGGCGCAGACAATCTGCCCACCGTTGCAACTGTTAATTTCCGTTTGGATATATTCTCCGGCAGCGGCTCGAGGGCTTTTTGCAGTATCCTTGCGTCGTCTATTGTGTTGTAGACGACAACTGCCGGAACCGTATTGCCATACAATTCCGTAAAGCCTTCACGTACATTTTCGGACACGCACACGGCCAGATCGTATTTCGCATAGTATTTTCCGGTTCCGGCGACAAAGGCGGCTGCGTTGTCGAGCCGGCTTTTCAGATCGCAGTGCACCCACGCCAGACGCAGCGCCCTTTTGCTGGTGGAGCCGGCCATAATCTTGGTTGAGCCACATTCAAGATAAGCCGCCTCAATGTCGTGGTCGCCCTTAATGTGCAGCGGGTAAGTCAGGCCAAGGGCCGCTTCCGCCCTCATCCGCATGTTAGCGAAGCGGCTCTTGTGCGGATAACAGTATTTATATCGGATTCCCGGCGCAAGGCGTCTGCCTGCGTCCTCCGGATAGAGCGTTTGGACGGTGATGGAGAACCTTGTCTGATCCATGGCGTTCACTAAATTGCACAGTACCTTTTCCGCCCCGCCGCCGTAGAGGGATTCGATGAAGAAGAGGATGTTAATCACTTTGCCGTCCTTTCTTATAAATCGCGTATATCTTCTGCATCGCCGCGCTCACATCAAAGCCGGATTGCCGCATTTCCGCGGCATATTTCTCCGGCCCGCTTCGTTTTGTGCCGCAAATTGCGTCCACCCATGCCGCGCTGTCCTCCAGCGGAAGCGGATGGAGCAGATCCGTCAGAAACACGTCCCCCGGTATCCGGTCGGAGATCACACACGGCAACCCGTTGGACTGCGCCTCGATGATGGACAGTGGCATTCCCTCATAGAGCGACGGAAAGGCAAATACATCCATGGCGTTCAGGTAATCCGGGACATTGCGCACGTTTCCGGTCATGCAGACGTGCTCCTCCAGACGCAGTGAACGGATTTTCCGTTCCAGAATCGGACGCTCCTCGCCCTCGCCCAGCAGCAGGAGATATGCCTGTGGTTGTCTTTTCAGAATTTCCGGCATCAAGCTCAGCAAAAACGACTGATTCTTGACCGCAGCAAGGTGTCCGGTGTGCCCGATGATGAGCTTGTCCTCCAAGCCAAGTCCTTTACGGAACGCATCTCTCCGCTGCGCGTCAAAGGCAAAGCTTTGCGTGTCTATCCCGTTGAGGAGCAGCGTTCCTCTCCTTTGAAACGCCCGCCTGCCATACAGCCTCCGCCCCGCCCTTTGGCCGCAGGCAACGTAATCCGTTGCGCAGACAAGAATCAGGAAGCGCATGGCCGCCTCATACAGGCGCACCTTGAGGCTGCGCGGCTCCTCCAACGAGGAATGCGCGTGAGAAATCCGCACCGGTACGCCGTAAAGCCTGCCCGCCAGCATGCCCCAGCCGATATTAAACATGGTGTGCGCATGAATCACGTCATAGTGACAGGTACGGATCAGCTTTTTCAGGCTTTCCATGTAAGCGCGATAGCTGTCGGAGGGCTGCTGCAAGTGAAATATCCTGCACCCGCGCGCCCTTAGCTCTGGCTCATATTCGCCCGTCTCGTCGCCGAATACAACGTAATGCATCTCATATTGCTGCGGGTCTGCATAAAAACCAATATCCGCCGCGACCTTCTCCGCCCCGCCGATGCGAAGCGATGCGGCAATCAAAAGCACCTTGATCTTTTTCATCGCTTTTTCTTCTGTCATCTCGCTTTAAAGCATATCAGCCAATCGATCACGCGGCTCCACTCCATGCGCACCGGCATGGCGATGAGCCTGCACCTCCAGCCGGCAGTCCTGAGCCCCTCCGCGCGATACAGCCTGCATATCCTCCGGATCTCCTGCCGCCGACGTTTTGCGGGATAACCAAGCTTCAGCAGCTCCTTGCAGCAGGAATATGCGCTGCGGTAGGCCGTCCACGAAAGCGCCTTTTCATAGTATCGTGTTGCCTCCTGCGAGTGTCCGGATGCGCGAAGGGCCGCATACATCCGGCGGTTGACCTCAAGCAGTTGCTCCGTCAGATAGGGACAGGCCTTGCGTGAAAGAGAGCCTCCGTTGCTGACATCCACGTTATACAGCCGGTCTCCAACGGAGGCAATCGATTGGAGGTGCATGGCATAAGCGAAGATAAACGCCTGATCCTCCCCGATGGACAAATCATTTTCAAAGCGTATATTGTGTTGCTCGATAATATTTCGTTTGAACGCCTTGCTCCAAAGCGAACCGAAGATGTATCGCCGCATTGCGGAGTAAATTTGTCTTGCAATGTCCGGCTCCGCCTCTTCACGGAACACACCGGCGTCAATTCCCGAAGACGCGCCCCCAAGGTTGCGATATCCGAACATGAGCAGATCCGGCGAGCCGTCTTTAAGGGCATCGGAGATCGCCGCAAGGTAACCCTCCGACACAAAGTCATCGCTGTCCGCAAACAGGATATATTCGCCTCCGGCCTGCTCCAGTCCCAGATTCCGCGCCGAGGACACGCCTCCGTTTTCCTTTGACAAATAACGAATTTGCGGATATTTGTCGGCGTACTCACGGCAGATAGCGCCGCTGCCGTCTGTGGAGCCGTCGTTGATGAGCAGTAGCTCATAATCGGAGAATTGCTGATTTACAAGGCTGTCCAGACAGCGTCGCAGCGTCGCCTCCGCGTTATAAACAGGAATGATAACGGAATATCGCATCAGTTTTCTCCAAGCCCATAGATTTCTGCCAGCTCCCGACGGACATTCTCATCCGTATACAGGAGAGCTTTTTCATGTCCCGCCCGCCCCATGCGAGCGGCTAAAGCCGCATCGTTCAGCAGGGCGGTGATTTTCTCTGCAAAAGCAACGCAGTCCGACGGCGGCACCATATAGCCGGTCACACCGTTTTCAACCAGCTCCCGGTGTCCGCGGTTCTCCGCTGCGATCACCGGCTTTCCGCACAGCATCCCCTCGATCAGATTAAGACCGAGCCCCTCCCTGTGGCTGCACGATACGATAACGTCAGCCGTTGGAACGACCCGCTCCAAATCTGTGCGATAGCCCAGAAGCCGGATAAAATCCTCGGCATGATTGTCCGCAAGCCGTTCTCTCAGAGCTGCTTCAAGCGGCCCGTTTCCCGCCAGCAGAACCTTTAGCCCTGGACTTTTCTCCCGGCAAAGCACTGCCGCATCAATCAGCGTCCGTTGATCCTTATTCGCATTCAGCTCACCCGTACACAGCACGACAAAATCCTGCACGGACAGCTTTTCCGTCCTTCGGAGCGCCGCCGTATCCTCGGCGGAACGCGGACGGTATCGGGCTGTCGATACGCCCACGCCATGAATATGATATGCTTCAACCGGGAATTTGCTCTGTGCAAGCCGAAAGTCCTCTTCATTGACGGTGATTAGCCTGTCTGTATAGCGGCACATGAGCTTCTCGATCGGATACCAGACGAGCCAGTTTTTTCTCGGCGCGCCCTTGTAGAAGTGGAAGCCGTGGGCGGTGTAGAGCACCCTTGCGCCATGTCTGCGGGCTTTTCGCGCCGCCAGTCTTCCCACAACGCCGCCTACCGGCGTATTGCAGTGAACGACGTCGTAGCCGCCCTCGTCAATGATTTTTTTGAGCCTGCAATATGCGTCGATATTCTTTGGCGAAAAGGGCGAGCGCCGGAACGGCACGTCGAATACTCGCTCCGCAAAATCGAGCTTCAGGCCGTTTTTCTCCGCAAGATTGTCGCACGCCGCAACGTGAACCTCGCAGCCGTGCCGGTGCAGCATGTCTGCGAGCGGCCTGTGAAACTGGCAGATATGCGATTGTACGGTGGCGACCAAAAGGATTTTCATTACAAGCTCTTCCTGTCAGAACGGTCTGATAGACGTAATAAAGTAATATATCCTGTCCATCCACATCCGCTTATTGTTGTGTGCAACGTCCTTCACGCTGATATTTGTCGCACCGATTGCGGGACAAAGCTCATGCGTAAAATCGATATGCGTCCGGTCTGCAATACGATCCTTCAACGGAACCGTCAGCATCATATCGGCAAGCTGCCGGTTGTTATACGGTACCGTCACATCGTGCGAAAACATGTGCTCGCAGCTCAGGACGTCGGCGCCCCAGCGGCTGTCCCTCATTTCAAGGTCTATGACGTCGCTCCAGTCGTAATTGAACATGTGCTCGTTATAGGCGGTGCTCCGCAGATAATCCCGATAGCGGGCATCCGTCGCGTACATCAGCGCGGGATTCATCAGAAAAATGTTGTTCATTGCGTTGACCCGCCGTGCCGTACATTTTTTCTGCATATGCCGCACACCGTAGCGCTTGTAGTAAAAGGCACGCCCTACCTCCGACGTCCACGACTTTACCTCAATATCAAACGGGTCGGCCTTCCTCAGGTATATCCGTTTCATTATATCGTTATGGTTGAAATAAAGGCGGTTGCTGTTCACGCACAGGATCGCTCTTACCAGCTCATATTCCTGGCAGGTCGACCTGTCCAGCGGGATATCATAGGTTACATGCGGAGCTCCGACCGCCCGGCAGATAGCTTCCGCCGCATCGCAGTCCACTTTTTCGGCCGGCTGCGAGTTATAGGAGAAATACTGATATCGCTCCTTCACATGGATTGAGGCTGCCAGCGAGCCCTTGCTGTCCCGGCCCCCCGTCACAGACACGGCGGGGCGCGCCCATTTCTGCGAAATCAGGCTAAGGCTGTTTTTCATGATCTCGGCGATTTCATGGACCGTTTTGCGATATTCCGAGTCATTATCACACATGGTCAGGGGCTTGCGCGGCCAGATGCGAACCGTTTTGAACGTCCCGTCAGCGTAGACGGCATAATTGTTGCAGACCAGCTTTTTCAGCTCATGATAATGACTGATATCTCCGGGCAGGCCCTCGCCGTACAGACGGTACCAGCGATAATGCTCAAGCCTTGTTACATAGTCGTCGCGATGAAGCGTCTCAAGCTGCGCAACCAGTTCCTCGTGGGAGCAGAGATAAAAATGGCTGTTGACGTTTCCGTAGTAGGCGGTGCGCATGCTTTCAAAGTCGCCGCAAAAGGTCGCATGCTCTCCGGAAAGCATGCCTATTATAAACAATCCCGTAAGCTTGTTTATAATTTCAAGGCCAGCTTCAAAGCAGCCCCGCGACCGCTCTGCAAGCGCGCACAGAATATCCCTCTCGTCTCTCCGGCCGGAAAACGGATCATACGCATGTCCTATCAGGAAGTAGGTCGTTCCGTTTTTTGAGGCGACATATAACCTCTGCCGGCAGTGAAGCCAGATATTAAAATTGTCCGAAAGCGACTCCCGCCGCCAGTTCCCGAAAAACGGAAACCTATCATCGATTGAGAGCTCCCGATCGGTGATCAGAAATCCCTGTTCGAAGATGGCGGATTTGTATTCCGGAAAACGCTCGATATTTTCTTTTATATACGGCCAGTTTTCATTCATTCAAGGCCCTCCCGTATCTCCTCCCACAGCCGCGCCCGGTTTCCGTCGCCTACAAAGCCGTTGTGCGGGGTCAGAATCACGTTTTCCATATCCCACAGCGGGCTTTTTTCCGACAGCGGCTCCTCCTCGAACACATCCAGCGCCGCTCGGCCCCCGGATAGCAGCCATGCAGTCAGGGCGGCCTCGTCCGCAAGCGCGCCGCGGGCAATGTTTACGAATATCGCGTCAGGGCCCAGCCGCTCAAAAACAGCCTTGTTCACGATGCCGCGGGTTTCCGGCGTCAGGGCGATGCAGCAGATCAGAATATCACAGAAAGCCGCGACGGCCGGGAGCTTGTCAAGCGGCAGAAGCTCCTCAAAATCCGGCAGCCTTCGCACCGTGCGGTTCACTCCGGTGATTCGGCAGCCAAAGGCTTGCAGTCGTTTTGCAATTTCCTGTCCCACGTCGCCGCAGCCGAGAATGCACACCCTCTTGTCTGTCAGCTCCAGAAGGCCGCGGTGCTTTTCCCACCTGTGCCGTCTTTGATTCGCCGCGAAAAAGCGGCTCTGCTTATAAAGCTGTAAAATTCCGCAGACGGCGAGCTCCGCCACAGGGACGCTGTACACGCGTGCGGCGTTGTGCAGTTCAATGCCGCGAGCACGGATATAATCCAGCGGCACGCGGTCAAGTCCCGCGCTGGTGAGCTGAATCAGCCTGAGCCTCGTGAAGCGCTCGATGGGGGTATATTGAAACAGGCCGTTACAGACCACCGCCTCGTAACGCTCGGGAGCCGGCACCGGCTCGCGCTCGTCCCGGTGAAGGGCGACAGTGTGCCCAGCGGCCTCCAGCTCCGCTTTTTCGGCGGGCTCAAGCGGAAATGCTCCGGTAATCAGGATGTTCACACTCTCATCTCCCTCACTATCTCCCCGACGCGCGCAACAACCCGACGGCGGTTATCCTCAAGCTGCTCCTGAGCCCACGCGGCGCACTCCCCTTCCACGCGCCTTATGTCCGCAATGCCTCCGGTAAAAATGCGCCGCAGCTCCCGTAGATCGGCGACTCTGTGCGAATCGCAGAAGCTGCGGGACAGAATGACATACTGCGAGCCAAGGCGAACGTGCTCTCCGATGATAAGCTCCGCGGGGAGCGTTCCGCTTCCCGGACGTCCGACGCCGCCAAAGCCGCAGGGAATATTGGCATCCTGAAGCTGTCTGCAAAGACGTTCCACAGTGCCGTCCGCAAGCAATTGAAACATGAAGCTCATATTATAGCACAGATGCAGGTCGTTGAGGCCGATGTGCATTTCGTCGATTCCGGGAACGGCAAGCGCCTGAGCAAGCGATCTTGCCGCTTCGTCCGTCTCCAGCAGCGGCATGGTCCTTGCACGCCCGCCGACGATATCCGCAAAACGCCGCAGCTCGTCCGCCGTGCGCCACATCGGGAGCATTATCACATCCGCACCGCTTTCGATGGAGGCGTCGATCTCCGCCTGCGAGCTCGGGTTCAACGGATCGATCCGCGCCATGACCTCCGCGCGGCCTCCTATAGCCTCGCGAACTCTTGCAATGTCCTCCTGCGTGTGGTGCGACTGCACCGTATCTCTGCCCCGCTGGCGCTCCGTCTTCCCCAGCGCCTCCATATCGATGAATATACGATCCACGCCCGCGTCAACGGCAATTTTCGCCACATCCGGAGCGTTCGTTATGTACATCAGTTTAAGCATACCGTCTCCTCAGACCGTCGCTCCCACGTTTTCGTTGTCATCGTTGCGAACAACTCTCTTAACGGTGAGCCACAGTATCTTCAAATCAAAGGCAAGGCTGCAATGCTCCGCATAATATACGTTCAGCTCGATGCGTCTGTGCCATTCCACCGTCTTTCTGCCGTTGACCTGCGCCCATCCGGTTACGCCCGGACGGACCTCGAACATGCGAAGCTGCTCTGCGGTATACTGCTCGAACGGCCACGGATGATAGGTCAGCGGAGGACGCGGGCCGATTATCGCCATATCTCCCTTTAGTATATTAAAAAGCTGCGGAAGCTCGTCGATGCTTGTCGCGCGGATAAGCTTTCCCACCTTCGTCACGCGCGGGTCGCCCTTTTCGCTGTATACGCCGCTGCCGGTGTGCTCCGCGCCCACCTTCATCGAGCGGAATTTGTAGATTGTGAACTCCTTCCCGTGCAGGCCCAGACGCCGTTGCCTGAAAAGCGCCGGGCCGGGCGAGGTCAGCCTGACGGCAAGAGCCACCCCCAGAAGCAGCGGAGACAGGAGCACGAGCGCGACCGCCGAAGCAACGATGTCGAGCGCACGTTTGCCAAATCTTTTGTACATCTGTCCGAAATCCACCTTTTTATTCCGCTGCCGTCGGCTCCGGTCTCCCGCCCTACTTCCGGAGGCGGGCCGGCGACCCTTTGAGGCGGAGCTACGCCTGCCGGACGGCGGCTTGTCCTGCTTTTAATCATACCATTTTTTAGCGATAATTGCAATGCCTTGGGGCACTCCATATTCCGGCGATGACCGCCCTTATTCACTTCCGCCGCTCCGTTTTTCCGTTTGGGGCAGCACCTGCTCTGCAAAATATTTCCTCTGTGCAGCGGCAAACCAGCGTTCAAAGGCTTGAGACGCCCTGCGACTGACTTTCAAGAGCGGAAGCAGCATGTCAAACGCGTGGAACAGTCCCGGGTAGATGTCGATATCCGCCGCAACGCCCGCCTTTCTCAGGTTATCGATATAATCGACCGTCTCCGCATAGAACGGCTCGTTTGTCGAAACAAAGGTGTAGGCCGGAGGAAGCCCGGAATAGTCTTGCCTTCGAGCCGGCGCGGCATAGCACGGGATCTCCCGTCCCGCAAGACCGCGAAGATATTTTGACCAGCCGCGATGATTGCGACGCGTGTTCCAGACCGGCGCGCGATTATCCCTTGAGGTCTCCGTGTCCTCGTTGTCGAGCATCGGATAAAGCGGCATCTGTGCGGCAAGCCGTACGCCGCCGTTGTCGTACTCATACATGCACAGCGCCGCGGCAAGCCCGCCGCCTGCGCTCTCCCCGCCGACCATTAGCTGCTCGGAGCGGACGCCGAGCCTTTCGGCGTGTTCTCTGAGCCACAGGAGCGCGTTGTGGCAGTCGATGAGCGCCGCTGGATAGGGAGCCCTTCCCGACAGCCTGTATCCGGGAGCGGCTACGACGGCGCCGAAGCGCTTAACAAGCGCCCTTGCGCGGGAAATATAGACCATTTCCGCCATGCCTGTGACATATCCGCCCCCGTGGAGCCACAATATGCCCGTTCGCTTTTCTGCGGGCGCGCTCCCGGCCGGCGACAGGAGGATGAGCTTCATCCGGTATCCGTCCGAGTATATATATTCTCTTTTCGACCGGTATCTCATAGTTGACCGTTCGCTTTCAGAAACTCCGCCATTTCGGCGTTCGCCCGCTGCGCCTCCGGCGTTTCCGGCAGCATGGCGGCAAAGGCGTGCGGCAGCTTTTTCCCGGCCTCCATGTCAAGCAGCCTGTGTTTTGCTCCGTTCCTCGCGAGCGCCGAAGCGAACCGGCGGCTGTAGCAGCGTAGAAAATCCCCCTTTGCCGTGACAAGAAAACAGGGCGGCAGGCTTTGCGTCAGCTCCGGCACCTCCGGGTCGGTGTACCGGCAAAAGCCGCGCCTGCGCCAGCCCTTTCCGTAAATCATATTCGGCAGGAAAAGCCCTATTTTATCCGGCCTGCGGGTGTAAAACATACCGCTCTGTAGGCCGAGCGCGCCAATCCTGCACCGCACCGGCCCTGTGCCTGCGGCTTTCGCCATTTGGGCGCTGTTCTGTATCGCCGCAAGGTAGACGCAGAGATATGCTCCCGCGCTGTCGCCGCACAGATAAAGGCGGGAGGCGTCGCCGCCATATTTCTCCGCAAGCTCGCACGCGCGGTCTATACCGGCGGTCAGGTCACGGAATATATCAAAGATATCCGCCTTTGGAGCCAGCGGATATTCAATGCAGAACACAACGAAGCCCCTTTTGCACATATCTGCACAAAACAGGCGATTCACCTCCTTCTTTCCCAGAAGAAATCCTCCGCCGTGGATATCAATCAGCACCGGAAGCTTTTCGCGGCTTTCCTCCGGCCTGTAGATATCTATCCTATGGCAGGGCTTTCCGTCGCCCACGTAGTCCACGTCCGCCGTCAACCGGACGTCCTCCGGAAACGGATTTTCCCTGTCGTGCTTTTCCTGCCAGCTCTCAAGCATCCGCTCCTGCTTTTCCGTCTGTTTTTTCACCATATTTTCAAGCATATCGGGCCTCCGTTTTAAATGATACGACTTGACCTGCATAGCGCGTCTGCAATTGGACGGGCGATATTGCATTGCGCCTGTCGATGATTTCTCCAAAAAGGGCGGGATCGCCATATTCTGCTCATCCCGCCCCGTTCAGTTGTGTTATACACACAAAAACGCTTTTAAAAATTCCTTTTATTTGTATGCCGTCTCAGCTCTCGCGCTTGCGGTAGACCATATAGCCCTCGAGGATAAGCACCGCGGCAACCGCGTCCACCACCTGCTTGCGGCGCTTTCCGCGCACGTCTGTGACATTCAGGATATCGTGCGCCGCCACGGTCGTGCGCCGCTCGTCCCACAGCGCCACCTCAAGCCCGGTGCGCTCGCGCAGGTCTGCGGCAAGCTGTTCGCACTTCCTTGCGCGCTCTCCGGTCGAGCCGTCCATATTTTTGGGATAGCCCAGCACAAGCAGCTCGGCGCGTTGCTCCGCTGCCGTCTCGGCAAGCCTTTCCAACAGCCTCTCCCTGTCTCTTTCTGCGATGACGCCGGCCGGAGACGCCAGCAGCTCGTCCTTGTCGCAGACCGCCAGCCCGGTCCGTGCGTCGCCATAATCGATAGCCATTATCCTCATCCCGCACCTCCTCACGGCTCAGCCCTTGAGCCCGTCGCCGTTTACGTATTCCTCAAACAACGTCAGCTCCGACCTCGGCAGATGAGAAACGTCGCCGCTGAACACGACATGCGGACGCAGCTTATCGTCGTAATCCACCCGTGTTACGCCGGTATTGAAGCTGTGTTTTAAATTTTTAAGCTCGCTCAGCGGCTTTCCCTGTGCGGAACAGGTATACGCCCGGATGAAATCGCCGTGCGACACCACCGCTACGGTGCGTCCCGGATTCTCCGCCGCTATCCTTCCCAAGGCATTCACTGCGCGTGCGCTCACCTGCGCCATTGCCTCGCCGCCCGGCGAGGAAAACGCGCCGGGATCGTGTATGTAGCGCTCCATTTCGTCCGGATAGTTTGCCGTAAGTCTCCTAAAGTCAAGGCCCTCCAGCTCGCCCACATCGATCTCATGCAGCTCGTGCCGTAGCGTTACGTCCAGCCGTTGTGCGCGACCTATCGCCTTTGCCGTCTCGACAGCACGCATCAGCGGACTGGAATAGATGCGGTCAAGCCTTATCTCCGCAAAGCGCTTTGCCAGAAATTCAAGCTGTCTGTAGCCTTTTTCCGAGAGCGGCACATCGGTGACGCCACAAAAGTTCCCTTCAATATTGCTCTGCGACATCGCATGACGAACAAGATATATCGTCGTCATAAAAGCACCTCTTTATCCTTGAGCGCCGGATTGTGTGAGCAATCGTCACAGAATACGACGCGCAAAGACAGCTTTTCGTCATAGTCCACCCGCATTACGCCGGTGTTGTGGCTGTGATCCACCTTTTTCAGCTCACACAGCGGTAGGCCGAGCGCCGCGCCGGTATACGAGCGGATAAAGTCCCCGTGCGACACCACCGCGACTACCCCGCCGGGATTTTCCTCCACGATACGTCTCATCGCCCGGGTCGAGCGCTCCCGGAGCTGCGCCGCGGATTCTCCTTCCGGCGCGCAGAAGCTGCCCGGATCGTTTTTGTAGCGTTCAAACTCTTCGTGATAAATCCTGTCTATCTCGTCAAACGTGCGTCCCTGAAAATCTCCGGCGTCAAGCTCCATCAGGTCGTATCTCAGCGTTATATCGAGCCGCTGCGAGCGACCCACCGCCTTCGCCGTCTCGCAAGCGCGCATCAGCGGGCTGGAATAGACGCGGTCAAGCCTTATCTTCGCAAAGCGCGCCGCAAGAAAATCGAGCTGTGCATAGCCCTCGCAGCTCAGCGGTATATCGCGCTGTCCGCAATAAAAGCCTCCGTCGTTCCCGTTCGACATCGCGTGCCGTATCAAATATATTGTTGTCATTACCATTCCTCCGCCTTTCCTACAATATCCTCAACGCGCTCTATACCGTTCCGGTCCATCCAGCGCTCAAGGCCGTCTATAATATCGAGCGGAGACGTTGGATCCGTGAACATCGCCGTACCAACCTGTACCGCGCATGCTCCGGCAAGCAGCATCTCCACCGCATTTTTCCAGCTTGACACGCCGCCAAGCCCGATAACCGGAATATCCACCGCGCGCGCGACCTGCCAGACCATCCTCAGCGCCACCGGAAACACCGCCGGCCCCGAAAGACCGCCCATATTATTGCGCAGCACCGGGCGGCGCGTCTCAATATCGATACGCATACCGAGCAGCGTGTTTATCAGCGAGAGCGCGTCGGCTCCGGCGGCCTCGGCCACCCTTGCGATGGATACTATGTCGGTCACGTTCGGCGAGAGCTTGACAATGAGCGGCTTTGTGCAGACGCTCCGCACCTCGCTAACCACCCGCTTCACCGATTCCTCACGCACGCCAAAGGCGATACCTCCCTCTCGCACGTTCGGGCAGGATATGTTCAGCTCGATCATGTCTATCCCGTCCACGCACGCGCGCCGAACCGCCTCGCCGCAGCTTTCGACGGTGCTCCCGGCAATATTTGCGATAACGACGGTATTTTTCCCCTTTATCCGCGGGAGGTGCTCCCGCACCAGCGCGTCCACGCCGGGGTTTTGCAGTCCGACGCTGTTGAGAATGCCGGACGGCGTTTCGGCAATGCGCACCGGCGGATTTCCCGGTCGCGGCTCAAGTGTTGTGCCCTTGAGCGATATCCCGCCGAGCCGTTCAACGGGATAAAGCTCCTCGTAATCCTCGCCGAAGCCAAAGCAGCCCGATGCCGCGATTATCGGATTTTTGAACTCGACTCCGGCGATTTTAACTGACAGCTCCGCCATTTTACACCTCTTTTTTCTATTTTAAAGCTCCACGTCGGTCGCTTCAAACACAGGCCCGTCCTTACAGACGCGCTTGTAGCCCTCGTCCGCTTTTACCTTGCAGGCGCAGACGAGACACGCCCCCACTCCGCAGCCCATCCGCTGCTCCAGCGAAAGCTGGCAGCGTACTCCGAGCCTTTCCGCAAGCGCGGCGGCGTATTTCAGCAGCGGAGACGGCCCGCAGGCGTAGACGATATCGGGACGGCGCTTTTCGGCAAGCGCATCCGCAGCGGCGCTGACGTAGCCTCTCACGCCGCGCGAGCCGTCCTCTGTGGCAATTGCCGTCTCGCAGAGGGACGCGAAATCGCGCTCCAATATGACCGCGCCGCCATGACGGAAGCCAAGCGCCGCAGCCGCGTCATCTCCGTAATATTTGGCGAGCTCCAGCAGCGGAGGCACGCCGATCCCGCCGCCTATCAGCAGCGCACGCGCGCCCTTTATCAGCTCAAAGCCGTTTCCGAGCGGTGCAAGCAGGTCAAGCGTCTCACCGGCCCTGCGCCCGGCAAGCCACCGCGTCCCCTCTCCACGCACCTCGAATACGAGTCTTATCCCGTCCGAGCGTTTTTCGCAGATAGAGATCGGGCGGCGCAGCGTAAAGCCCTCACAGCGTATATCGGCAAATTGCCCGGGACGTACCTCATCGGCAAGCTCCGGGCAATCCAGCCACACGCTGTAAATATCGCCGATACCGCGTGCAACGAGCTCTTTTTCGGTTATTTTACAGCTTTTTTCTATTTTCATTTGGTTCCAAATATCCTGTCGCCCGCGTCGCCGAGACCCGGAACGATGTAGCAGTGCTCATTGAGGTGATCGTCAAGCTCCGCGCCGTAAATCTGCACGTCGGGATGAGCCTCGGTCAGCGCCTTGACACCCTCGGGAGCGGCGATGAGGCAGAGGAACTTGATGCTCTTTGCGTTATGCTTCTTGATGAGATTGACGGCGTCAATGGCGGTGCCTCCGGTAGCAAGCATCGGATCAAGGATAAACACGTCGCGGCTCTCGATGTCAAACGGAAGCTTGCAGTAATATTCAACCGGCTTGAGAGTCTCGGGATCTCGGTAAAGTCCGATATGACCGACCTTTGCCGCGGGCACAAGCGTCAGCGCACCGTCCACCATTCCGAGTCCGGCGCGGAGCACCGGCACGAACGCAAGCTTGCGTCCGGAAAGCTCCTGAGCGGTCATCTTGCAGATCGGGGTCTCGATCTCGACGTCCGCGAGCGGGAGACCGCGCGTCGCATCGTAGCAGATGAGGGTGGTTATCTCGGACACCAGCTCCTTAAACTCCTTGGTTCCGGTGTTCTTGTCGCGAAGGTGGCGCAACTTGTGCTTGATCAACGGATGATCGAGAAAAATGGGTTCCATGTATTTTTCCTCCTGATTATATGATAGTGGATAAAAGCTTGCATAGTTTATTCCGCCTTGAAGGTGCCGTTTTCTATCTCGGATATCTGCGCTACGCGGCGTGCGTGGCGTCCGCCCTCGAACGGCGTATTGAGGTAGAGATCCACAATCTCGCAGGCCAGTCCGGGGCCGACGACCCTTGCGCCGAGGCAGCAGACGTTGGCGTCGTTGTGCAGACGGGTGTATTTGGCGCTGAAGCAGTCGCCGCAAACGGCCGCACGGATGCCCTTGACCTTGTTGGCCGCCATCGACATGCCGATGCCCGTTCCGCAGACGAGTATTCCCCTCTCGCATTTTCCGGCCACTATCGCGTCGCAGACCTTCTTCGCGATGAATGCATAATCAACCGAGCTTGTGTCATGGCAGCCGAAGTCCTCATACCGGACGCCGAGGCTGTCAAGATGCTTTTTAAGCGCTTCCTTGAGCTCAAAACCACCGTGGTCACTTCCGATTGCAATCATAACATGTATCCTCCAAATCAGTTTTATCCCTGTTTTTTCGCAGCCCTTTCGGCGGCAATGCGCGCGTTGCGCTCGCGCTCCGCCTGCGGCAGCCGGAGATATACCGGCGCAAGCTGCTGCGCCGTCAGCGTTTCGCCGCGCTGCACCGCCGCTTGAGCGGCCATACAGACGCCGTAGCCCGTCTGGTTGACAAGCATTGGCGGCGCGAGTGTCACGTCCATCCTGTCATTCATTATATTATAGCACATTTCCGCGCCGTCTCCAACTAAAATTACGGATTTTCCCGAATTTTTGCGTTGCAGCGTCTCTCCTATCCGCTTTTCAAGGTCGTCTGTCGATATCGCCTCGTCGGCGAACAGCCGCTCGAAGCGGCCTTTTTCCGCGTCAAGCTCAAACATCGCGGTGTAGACCTGCTTGCAGCGCGCGTCCATTACCGGGCAGACTATTCCGCTCAGTCCGGTCATATTCCGGGCAAGCGCCTCCAGCGTGGAGGCTCCGATACAGGGCTTTTCAAGTGTAAAGGAAATAGCCTTTACAGCAGCTATGCCTATCCTTATCCCCGTAAACGACCCCGGACCTGCCGAAACCGCGAGGTAATCGACGTCGTTGAGCGTCATCCTCGCGCAGTCCAGCAGCGCCTGCATCATCGGCAGCGCCGTCTGGCTGTGCGTCAGGCGCGTGTTGAGCTGCGTCTGCGCTATAATCCTTCCGTCCTCGCAGATAGCCGCGGAGGCGGCCTTTGCGGAGGTGTCAAGCCCAAGTATTACCGGCAAATCTATCGTCTCCAGTTACAGTGATCTCGCGCGTATAGTCGTCGATACGGCGGATGTTGATATAGATCGTATTTTCGGGAAGGTATGCCGCGATATTCTCGCTCCACTCCACCGCCGATATCGAAGCCCCGTCAAGATAATCGAAAAAGCCCGTAGAATACAGGCTGTCGAAGCCCTCGACGCGGTACATATCAAAGTGATTGAGCGGCGTTTCGCCCTCATAGCGGTTGACGATGGCGAAGGTTGGGCTGGTCACGCTGCCGCGGCAGCCAAGTCCGCGCGCCAGTCCGCGCGTGAACGCCGTTTTGCCCATGCCAAGCCCTCCGGTATACGCGATTACGTCGCCCGGGCGCAGCTTTTGCGAAAACCGCTGCGCAAAGTCCTCGGTGTCGTGCTCCGAATGCGATATATAACGAAGCATTTTTCTTCTCCTAACGCCAAAATCAGAACAATCCGGTTATTTTTCCGCTTGCGTCCACGTCGATGCCGCAGGCGGCGGGGCGCTTTGGCAAGCCGGGCATCGTCATGATGTCGCCGGTGAGCGCGACGACAAAGCCCGCGCCCGCGGAGAGCCGGACCTCCTTGACGCTGACCGTGAAGCTTTCGGGCCGTCCGAGCTTCTTCGGATCGTCCGATAGCGAATATTGCGTCTTTGCCACGCAGACCGGCAGTCCGTCCGCGCCAAGCCTCTCTATCTCTGCTATCTGCCTGTCAGCCTGTGTCGTATATTCCACGCCGGACGCGCCGTATATCTCTCGCGCTATCGTATCAAGCTTTTCCTTTAATCCGAGAGAAAGGTCATAGAGGGGCGCAAAATTCGACTGCTCGCGCTCGCAGACGTCCACGACGGCCCTCGCAAGCTCCGCGCCGCCGGCGCCGCCCTTTGCAAAAACCTCCGCCATCGCATACCGGACGCCGAGCGCATCGCAATAATCGCCGAAAATCTTGATCTCCTCCGGTGTGTCGCAGGCAAAGCGGTTGAGAGCGACGACGACCGGAACTCCAAATTTGCGCATGTTTTCAACGTGCTTGCCGAGATTGACTATCCCCCTTGCGAGCGCCTCGGGGGCAGGCTGCGAGGCTTCGGTCTTTGGCACGCCGCCGTTATACTTAAAAGAGCGCAGCGTGGCGACGAGCACGACGGCCGACGGCCTGAGGCCCGCCATGCGGCACTTGATATCGAAAAATTTTTCCGCTCCGAGATCGGAGCCGAAGCCAGCCTCGGTGATGCAGTAATCCGCCAGCTTGAGGGCGAGACGGGTGGCGCGCACCGAGTTGCAGCCGTGCGCGATATTCGCGAACGGGCCGCCGTGCATCAGCGCCGGGGTGTTCTCCACCGTTTGGATCAGGTTCGGCTTTATCGCGTCTCGAAGCAGTGCCGCCATGGCGCCGACAGCGCCGATATCCCGCGCGTAAACCGGCGAGCCGTCAAAGCTGAACGCTACAAGGATGGAGCCGAGCCGCTCCTTGAGGTCGCTGATATCCGCGGCGAGACAGAGGATAGCCATGACCTCGCTGGCGACGGTGATGATGAAGCCGTCCTCGCGCGGCATACCGTTCAGCCTGCCGCCAAGCCCGGCGACGATGCTGCGCAGCTCGCGGTCGTTCATGTCCATGCAGCGCTTGATGAGCACGCGGCGCGGATCGACGCCGAGGGCGTTGCCCTGATGGATGTGGTTGTCGAGCATTGCGCAGAGCAGGTTGTTCGCGGAGGTTATCGCGTGCATATCTCCTGTGAAGTGGAGATTTATGTCCTCCATCGGCAGCACCTGAGCGTAGCCGCCGCCGGCCGCGCCGCCCTTTACGCCGAACACCGGCCCGAGCGACGGCTCGCGCAGCGCAATAATCGCCCTTTTGCCGATGTGCGCCATTGCCTCGCCAAGCCCGACGGTGACTGTGGTCTTGCCCTCGCCCGCCGGGGTCGGATTTATCGCGGTGACAAGCACCAGTCTGCCGTCCGGCGCATCCCGGAGGCGGTCAAACGCCTCGTCCGATATCTTCGCCTTATATCTGCCGTAAAGCTCCAGCTCCTCCTCCCGGATCCCTGCCCTCTCGGCAATCTCGATTATCGGGCGCATACGTGCCGACTGGGCGATCTCAATATCGCTCGGGAAATTCGACATCTCGCAACATCCTTTCTCTCGCGCGGTACGGCGCGTTTGGGTCAAATTAAAATTATTATAACACAATTCTCCTTCCATTTAAAGTATGTACTTGAATATTTGTCGCGTAAGTGATAAAATTGTCTTATTGCAAATTATTTTTATCCAATCATTTCCCATTGTCACACGGAGGGCGCTCCCTTGGTCAAGAAACTCTTTAAACCGATCCGCAGATATTTCAAATACGCCGACAAGCTGACGCTTCTGCTTTGCATCGTCTGCTCGGCGTTCAGCATCCTGCTGCTCTACGGTATGCTTGCGTCGAACATGCCGAGAGTTTCGATGCGGCAGCTCAAGGTGCAGTACGCCGCCTCGGCGATAGGTATAACGGCGGCAATAGTCGTCTCCTGCATCGATTACCACTTCATCGCAAAGCTCTGGAAGCTGTACGCGCCGCTTTCAATCGCGCTTGTCGTGCTGACCTTCTTCTTCGGGATGCAGCGCGGCGATGCGGACGACCGCGCGTGGCTGCCGCTGCCGCTGGGCATGTCGCTTCAGCCCTCAGAGCTGATGAAGATAGCGTTCATCATGACCTTTTCGCTGCATCTCAGCCTTGTCCGCGAAAAGATAAACTCGCCGCTCCAGCTTCTGCTGCTCTGCGTCCACGGCGCGCTACCGATACTGCTCGTCCGCAAGCAGGGCGACGACGGCACGATGCTCGTCTTTGTGCTGATTTTCGCGTCGCTGCTGTTCTCCGCGGGGCTGAACTGGAAATATATTGCCGCAGCAGTCGTCGCGGGCACCGCGCTGTCGCCTTTTGCGTGGAAATATCTGCTCAGCAACGACCAACGTCAGCGCTTTTTGATCACCTATTCCCTGGAGAGCGACCCGCTGGACAAGGGCTTCCAGCAGCTTGAGGGCCTGACAGCGCTCGGCTCCGGCAAGATATGGGGCATCGGCATCTTCTCAGAGAAGCACTGGTGGACTCCGGAGATACACAACGACTTCATCTTCACCTTCATCGGCCAATCGCTCGGACTTGTCGGCTGCGCCGCGGTCATTCTGCTGCTCGCCGTCATCATGGCGCGCTTTCTCTTCAACGCAAGCCGCGCGGCGGACGAGCTTGGACGCTTCATCTGCATCGGCGTATTCGCAATGTTCGCGTTTCAGGCGATACTCAACATCGGCATGTGTCTCGCCGTGCTGCCGGTCATCGGCATCACACTCCCACTGATAAGCGCGGGCGGCACCTCGGTCATCACCTCCTATCTCGGCATCGGGCTTGCGTTGAGCGTCGCCTATCACTCCCGCAAGCCGGATTTTGACCACGGCTGACAACACCGGCGCGACAGCGCCGAACAAAATATTGAAGGAGCTTCAACATGTCTGAACAGAAAAAGAACCCCGTTGCGACCATTGAAATGGAAAACGGCGGCGTAATCAGGGTCGAGCTTTATCCCGACATTGCGCCGAACACCGTCAACAATTTTATTGCGCTCGCGAACTCCGGCTATTACAACGGCATAATATTCCATCGCGTCATTCCCGGCTTCATGATACAGGGCGGCTGTCCGCAGGGCACCGGCATGGGCGGGCCCGGATATGTAATTGAGGGCGAATTTGCCGACAACGGCCACGCCGAAAACAACCTCCCCCACACCCGCGGGGTCATCTCGATGGCGCGCCGCGGCGGCACGATGTGGAACCCGGCGCTCGGCTACAACACCGCCGGAAGTCAGTTTTTCATCATGGTCAGCGATGCGGACTATCTCGACCGCCAGTACGCCGCATTCGGCAAGGTGATCGAGGGCATGGAGACCGCCGACGCCATTGTCGCCTCCCCACGCGACCGCTCCGACCGTCCCTACGAGGATCAGCGCATGAAGAGGGTATCCGTTGAGACCTTCGGCGTCGAATATCCCGCGCCGAAAACGACGGTCGAATAATGGCAGGGTACGAATACGTTTTCTGGGACTGGAACGGCACGCTGATGGACGACGTGTATGTCGCGCTCGCATCGGTCAACGATATCCTTGCCCGCCGCGGCCGCGCTCCAATAGACCTTGAGCGCTACTATTCGCTCATGGCAACGCCGATAACGCTGTTCTATGAACGGCTGTTCGCGCCGGAAAAGCCCGATTTCCCCGCGCTTTCCCGCGAATTTCACGAGGGCTACGACCGGCATCTTCCGGAGCACGGGCTTGCCGTGGGCGCGCGCGAAACGCTGGAGGCAATCGCCCGCGCCGGTATACGGCAAGCGCTTGTCTCGTCGAGCGAAGCCGGACGGCTTGTACGGCAGGTCAGGGCCCTCGGCATCGACGGATTGTTCGAGAACGTCGCCGGTCAGGACGATTTCAGCGCCGGAAGCAAGCTTTGCTCCGTGCGGCGGCATATCGCTCTGGCCGGAGTTGCGCCGGAAAAGGCGCTGATGCTCGGCGACCTTGAGCACGACGCCGAGGTTGCGCATGACCTTGGCTGCGGCTGTCTGCTCTATTCCGGCGGACACCAGTCGCGCAGGGTGCTCGAAGCGCTGGGCGCGCCGGTCATCGACCGCATTCCCGACGCACTGCACTATATTATGGGGAGAGAGACGTGCTTGAGATAAAAATAATCGACGAGGCACGCCGGGCGGATATCAACCTGCCAAACGAGCCGTTCGAGCTGTCCGGCAGGATGATCCCCTCCTATTGCGACGGACACTGGAGCTGCAATTTCGTCAGCCTTGCGCCGGAGGAGGCGTCTGAGATGTGTTTTCCCGACGAAAACTACGATTACGACGCGATGACAGGTGAAAAAAACATCTTTCTCGGCGCTTATGACGGCGAAAGCTGCTGCGGTCTGGCGATATTACAGCCCGGCTTTTTCAGGTATATGTACCTGTACGACCTCAAGGTCTGCCGTAATTACCGGCGCCGGCACATCGGGACGCTGCTGATAGGTAAGGCGAAAGAGGTCGCGACCGGGCTTGGCTATCGCGGGCTCTACACGCAGGCACAGGACAACAATCCCGGCGCGTGCAGATTCTATCTCCGCGAGGGCTTTTATATCGGCGGCATCGATACCAACGTATACAAATGGACCTCCCAGGAGGGCAAAACGGATATCATATTCTATCTTGACTGTTGACAGGCACACAAAAGGACGTGAGCATTTGAACAACGCAACTCCCAGCGGCGTCGGGCGTTTTTTTGACAAGGACATCCGCGCCGTCAGGCCCGAGATGATAGGCAGCGGCGCTGCGCTCGGCATACATGCGGCTATTGCGCTGCACTGTGCGCATATGGATGTCGGTCTTGCCGATTTTCACCTGCTCCGCGAGCCGCTACCGGCGGGAACGCCCGTCGAGGAATACTTCTACGCTTCCGGCGAGAGCCATTCCGCCTCCTGTCCCGCGGGGGTGATGGAGCTCCGCCTCAAAAAGGGCGCGAGCCTCTGCTACGATCTGACCGCCGGATCGCGCTGCTTCATCGGCGCCTATCTCTACGAAAACGCCGAGGGTAGGCGCTTCCTCGTATTCAACCTTGACGGTGAGGATTTCCTGACAGGCAGACGCCTTGAGCTGCTTCACGAGCTGGAGCGCTGGCTCGCCGGAGAATGAACAGAACAGAAAATACCGGAAAGACTCCTGACGTCCTTCCGGTATTTTTTTGCGACGCCTTATTCTCGCCGTAGCTCAGGGATTTTCAGCTTGACGCATTGCATCAACAGCCTTGCCCAGACCATAACAATGCCTAATATGGTGGATTTACACCCATCCTCCGGGCTGATATAATAAAGTCATACTATCATCGAGCCAAAGGAGGAACCGCCGTGTTTTCAGAGCAAAACCCGTGGATACCGCAGCGCGAGCCTATAATCTGCTGCTGGGAATCCGATTCCGTTCGAGGCGCCTATTCAAACCCGTTTGCGTCGCTCCTGCCTAACGTCTACGAATATTCCGAGAAGCAGATGCTTCAATACGCGCGGATGCTCAGACGCTTCGGCTTCACCGGAGTACAACTGCTGGATACCTGCTATTCATGGGCGCGCTCCGGCTCCATCGACGCGTTCCACGACAAGCTCCGCCGCATGATGCGCGCCGCCCGCGAGGCCGGACTCGACGTCACGCTCTGGATATGGGCGGCGAATTTCGAGGGCTTCGGCTGGAGAGATCCCGACGTCGTTTACAGGCCCGCCGCCGGCTATACCGCCCGGAGCGACCCGAGGGTTCGCGCATGCTTTGAGAAATACTACAACTGCTACGCCGAGCTGGCTCCCCTGTGCGACCGGCTCATCTGCCACTATTTCGATCCGGGCGAGCTTGACGAATTTGAGGACGTGTTCTTCTACATGAAGCTCATCGAGGCCAAATTCCGCGAGAAAAACCCGGATATCCGCATGGGCGTGGACAACTGGGGCGCGCCGGAGGGCTATCCGCAAGCGCTTGCAGCCTCCGGGATGACCGGATACCTGCTGCTTGAACAGTCCAACCCCGCCGATTGGCCCGAGAACAGCCGCGCGGAATACCGCAGAGAGGTTGAGAAAAACGGCTTTTGCTCCGGTGTTTGGAGCTGGTACACCGCCGAATACGAGGCCGACCAGCGCGCCGGAATGTACGTCAATGCTCACATTTTGAAGGAGCGCTACCTCAAGGTTCTCGAACAGACCGGAGATTGCCTTCCAACCTCCTATTGGGCCGAGATAGAGACGACGCATCTCTACGACCTCTTCACCGTCTATTGCGCCGCGCAGCTCCTGATCGATCCCTATCGCGACGCCGACGAGCTGCTGAAGGAGATAGCCGGGCTGATATGGACCGGAGAAAATGCCAAAAAGGTCTGCGAAGCGCTGCGGCTCATCGAGGACGTCCGTTCCGGCTATACATGGGAGGAATACTGGTGGACCTGCGACAAATTCAAGAGCCGCCGCACGGGCAGGGCTGAGCTTGTGCGCGCCGAAAAGAGCTGCGCGGATATTGCGGCGCTCGCCGCCGACCGCTCGATAAGCTCCGCCGAGCTGTCGCTGCCGTTCGAGCCTTGGGTAATCGCCGGGCTTATGCTGCCGCACCTTGAGCAGATCCGTCTGCTCTGCGAATTTGAGCTTGGCATGGAAAGGCTCGAGGGCCTTCTCGCCGAGGGATGCTCCCAGCACCTGCTCTATCATGAGCTTAAAAAGCTGCTGCGTCCAATCCCCGATTATAACACATGGGTCGGCGAGTTCTATCAGCTTGAGCGCTACCGCCAGTACGACATGGCGCGCGACTTCTGCCGCCGGGCCGATATCCCGATGCCGAAGGATCCGCGGCGTATCTACGAGCTGCGCCGCGTCGCCGTCGAGCGCCTGAGCACATTACAGCGCGGCCGCAGCGAGCCGCTGCTTTTCAACGCCTGCGATGCCCTCGCCTCGCCCTATTCCTGCTCGCAGTATGAGGCGATCGAGCTTCTTCAGATGATGATTGACGAGGGCCTGATAGAATACGCCGGAGACGGGCGCTACCGCCTCGTCCACTGGGACGAGCGGCGCTTCGACTTCTGTCCGGCATAATCCTCTCGCGATTCCCGTTATTTATAATATAACGGCAGGCCCCGGAGCTATCAATATGCTCCGAAGCCTGCCGTTATCATGCGTCTGCGCGTCAGAAGCGCAGCTCCACTTCAAATTCGTTTATCTTGCCGCTGCATTCCAGCTCGACACACTCTCTTTCGGCGCAGTAGACGCCGCCGGTCACGCTCGATGCGTGAACGCGCTCGTCCGGATGCGGCAGCCGTAGCAGTATCCGACGCGGCGTTTCGCCGTCGGCGCGCTCAAGGCGCACCTTCGCCGTAATCCTGCCCTCCGAGAGCTTGGAGCACACGCGGAAGCTAAGCCTGCCGAACAGCGACTTAACGCCCTCAGCGGAGAGCTCCCTGCCGTCCTCCAGCCATGCACGCGGCACCCCTGCCAGCAGCCGCAGCTCGTCTCCGGCCTCCAGCCACAGCATCCACCGGCAACGCATCAGGAACCAGCCCTCCTCGTGCAGCTTGTGCGGGCTCGCGTGCCAGTAATGCTCCCAGAAGGAGTAGGTTCCGCGGTCGGCAAGCCCGGCAAAATTGTTGTAAAACTCGCTCAGGAACGCCTTGACGTTGCCGCGCATCAGGTTAAGATAGGGGTGCGGGCTGTAATAGGGCTGGGAGAATACGACGTTGCGCGCGCAGATATATTCTGCGAGGTAGTTTTCCAGCATTTCTGCGGTCTCGCCGGCGCAGTCAAGCAATCCGTGCAGACAGAGATACTGCACTCCGATGATATCGCGGATGATGGACGCGCCGTGCGAATACCACGTTCCGCCCTCGGCATATAGAGACAGCGCGCCCGGATTTTCCGTCCACGCAGGGAACGACGGGATCCATCTGCCGTTGCCCAGCGGGATAAGCGGCGCATTTATCAGGTTTTCACGCAACGCGTCGAGAATATCGCGCCTGTATTCTTCAGAAAGTCTGCCGTATTTTTCGGCATATTCGGGCGCAGCATTCGCCAGCAGTCTCGATGCGGCCACAAAGCCCGCGTAAGCGCCGGAGTTGAGCGCAAAGGAGTGGAACATATCGTCCGGATCGGCGACCTTGCCGGAGATCATGCCGTAGCCGTTTCCGCGCAGGGCTTCGTCAAGATTCTGCTCCCGCCAGCGCAGGTTGTATTCGCAGGCGGCGATGACGTTCCTCGCGACACGCTTCGCCCAGTCCTCGTCGCGCGTATAAAGATAGTGCTCTCCCATCGTCCACAGCGCGTAGCCGGTCTCAAGCATATAGCCGCCGAAGTTCTGGATGAAGCCGTCGTCGTGCTGCTTTTCGATAAAATATTGCAGCGCGCGCTCGGCAAGCCTGTGATTAGCAAGCGAATCGAGGAACTGTATCGCAGGCGAGCTCTCCGAGCCTATGGCCGTGTAGACGCCGATTGCCGGGAGCACCGCGCCGTCCGGCTCCCTGCCGAAATAGACCATCTCGGTGTGCAGCAAGCCGGCGTGTATCATCTCGTCGATGCGCTTCTCCGGAACGTGGAGCTCCGCGTTCTTTGCAAGCCGCGAATACCAGAAGCGGCGGCACTCCTCAAGTCGTGCGGAATAGTCGTTCTCCGCGAGCGCCAGTGCGCGCTCGTGCGGCAACGGCGAGTGCGGGAGCATGAACACATACTCAATCTCGCGGCCCGGCTGCAAGAGCACGTTCATCTCGCTGTGCGGGACCGGCCTGCCGTCCAGCCGCGCAACGAGGTACACCCGCCCGGACGGCAGCACGCCTAAGCCGCTCTCGCCGTCGTAGCGCGGGACGTGCTTGAGCCCGCGCATGTATTCGCGCCCCGGCAGCGGATCCGGAAGCTTGACATACGCATAGCGCGGCGCCTGCGCTGTATTCAGCGCTCTCACGCGGATGTACATCACAAGCTCCTCGCGGGAAGTGCGCTCCTTTTCCTCTTTTTCAAGCTCGTCCGCCCTCTCCTGTTGCTCCGGCGTCAGCATGTGTCCGGCGCCGTGCAGGTCTGCGACAAGCATGTCAGTCCCTGCGACATGCGCTTCATCCAGCGGCGAGAACTCGTTTGTGACAAAATACTGCGTTTCATACACGATATCATTATCGGTATTGACGGAGTTGAGTATCGGCAGTATACCGTCCTCAAGGCGGCGGGTGACGTTGCTCTCGCATCCGATGCCACGTCCGGCCATGAAGCAATATTTGATATGATCCGCCTCAATCTCCTCGTCGCGCATCAGCTCGCCAAAGCGCCTCGGCGTGACGCAGTCCCACATTTCGGCACAGTAATCGCGGATGCCGACCTCAAACAGGCGGATATCGCGCGAAACGCCGAGCCACGCCGGAGATTTAAGCTCGCGCTCGCCGTCAAGACAGCTTTCGAAGCTCGTCTCCGGCGCCTCCGCTATCCTCTCGAGATTGCTTTTGCCGCCGTTGGCCGCGATATCCCCGGCGAGCTCATCATAATCACGCGCATCGTCCGCCTCCGTGACGGCGACGCCGTATTCCGGCACGAAAATCGGATACTCCCTGAATACGTCGCGCAGGAAAAAGCTGAAACCGGCGTCGGACGTGCGCACCGTTACCCGTGTGGCGAACGGCCCCGGCTCCGTCGCGGCATTTTCGAGTGTTACGATCCACCTCGCGCCGCCCCCACTTACGCCGGATATCTTTCCGTGCGCCGCCGATACGTTGACATCCCGCCGTGCGGATTTGAAAACCAGCGCTATCTTATTTCCCATGGCTGTCCTCACCTTTCGTAGATTTTGAGTTTATTATAACGTTTTATCTGAGGAAGTCAATACTAAAAATCCGTTTTTTCTCCAAAACAAAAAATTAATATAGCTACGGCGCTCTTTACAAATTCTCTGTAACATGTTAGAATAATTGTAAAATAATATATTGAAAGGTATATATTACATATGAAGCGTTCGACTATAAATGAGCTGCTGAGCGACGCAGTGGAGTTTTTTATAAAGATGAACTGTCGTCTGCCGCCCTTTGCGTTCTGGACGGTGCGGGAGTGGTACAGTCACTTTGAGGAATATTCCGGCGTCCGGGACGCCATGCTCGGCTGGGACATCACCGACTTTGGCAGCGGTCGCTTCAGCCGGACAGGTCTGACGCTGTTCACGCTGCGCGGCGGCGTCTCCGGAGATCCTCGCTATCCGAGACCGTATATCGAAAAGCTGATGATAGTTGACGAAAACCAGCATATCCCGCTGCATTTTCACTCCGGCGCGATGGAGGATATTGTCAACCGCGGCGGCGGAAACCTGCTGGTCACGTTCTACAACAGCCTCCCAAGCGGCGAGCTGGACACATCCGACCTGACGCTTTTTACGGACGGACGCAGCGTTAGCTCATCCGCCGGAGCCACCCTCCGCCTGACTCCCGGCGAGAGCGTGACAATCCTGCCCGGCGTCTATCACTCCTATTTCGGCGAGCCCGGCTGCGGACGGGTGCTTGCAGGCAAGATAGCGGCGGTTAGCGACGAACCTGCCAGTCGTTTCTATGAGCCCGCCAGCCGCTTTCCGTTCATCGACGAGGACGAGCTTCCGCTTTATCTGCTCATATCCGATTATGCCACCATGTAAAAAATGTCCGGGGAACGCTTTCCTTCGAGCCCCGGATATTTCAGCTTTTCTAAAACGTTTTATTTTTTGCTCCGGCCGCTTCAGCCTGAACACGGCTCAGCCAACCATGCAAGTGCATCCTCGTGGATATTTTCCAGCGCCTCGCGCTCGTCAATTCGGGGCATAAAACTCAAACACGAGAATGTTGAAATCGTTGCGCAGCCTCGCACTGTCCAGCTCCTCTCGCACCGTCCATGCGACCGACAGCGGCTTGAACAGCCCGAGACACAGCCGGACGCCGAGAGCGTCGCACTCGCCGATGCTACAGGCGATGATGTGCGGCCTTGTCCTGAGGTTTGAAAGCAGATTGCGGCGCGAAAAACGCTGAGCATTCGAGAGCCTTTTGCTCTTTTCACGATAGCCGTCCGTCACCTGTCCACGCAGCACGTCCGGCGCGTTGCGCCTGAACCATACAAGCACTTCCGGATCCGCCGACAGCACCGCGTAGCCGCCCTTATAATCGCGCAGCCTCTCCCAAAGCCTCTCGCACAGGCTTTCCGTCTGCCCCGCGCCAACGGTCTTGACGTCTATCAAGAGCGGCACGCGCCCGGCAACCTCCTCCAGCACCTGACCGAGCAGCGGAATATGTTCATCCGTTCCGAACAGCCGATACTGCGACAGCTCCTCATAATCGAGCTTGCGAACCCTCGTTTTCTCCGCTCCGCAGGCCCGTTTCAGCCCCTCGTCATGGAACACGGCAAGCCGTCCGTCCTTTGTCATGCGCACGTCCAGCTCGATGCCGTAGCCCCGGCGCGCCGCGAGCCGAAACGCCGGCATGGAATTTTCCGGCGTTGACTGATCCTGCTTATACAATCCCCTGTGCGCGTAAAAATGCCCGCAGAGGCGCTTTTTCTGCTCCTCAGTCAGCTTTTTGGGCTTGACAATCAGCGCGAATGCGACGATAATAATAATGATCACCGCCAAAAGCGCCATAATTATGTACTCCATCCTCCGTTACCTCTTTTCCCGTTGTTAGATTATATTTTAGCACAAACGCGACACGGTTTACAGTGCTTTTTATAAATATTTTTTGATTGGATGCTGGTTTTGATGATTTCAGATGTTACCGCCGGAAAACTATACGTCGTTGCAACTCCGATAGGCTGTCCGGACGACCTCACGCCGCGCGCCGCAGCAATACTCAAGAGCGCGCCGGTCATCGCCGCCGAGGACACCCGCACCTCTTGGCCGCTGCTGTCGCGGCTCGGCGTCGAGACAAAGCTCGTCTCCTACCACAAATTCAACGAACGCTCCCGCGTGGACGAGCTGATTGACGAGCTTGCCTCCGGTCGCGACGTTGCGCTCATCTCCGACGCCGGAACGCCCTGCGTCTCCGACCCCGGCTGTATCCTCGTCGAGGCCGCAGCAGCAGCCGGTTACGACGTCGTGGCGGTGTGTGGAGCGTGCGCCGCAGTGTCGGCGGCTTCGGTCTCCGGCTTCGACCTCAGCTCTTTTGCCTTTTACGGTTTCGTCCCGCGCGAGAGCGGCGAGATAAAAAAGCTGTGGGAGCGCATACTCTCGGACAGCGTCAGAGCCGCCGTGTTCTACGAATCGCCTATGCGCATACTTTCAACCGTTTCCTCGCTGTGCGAGGCGGCGCCGGCAGCAAGACTGTGCGTCTGCAACGACCTTACCAAGCTGCACGAGCGCATTTACCGCGGCTCGCCCGCCGGAGTTCTTGCGGAGCTCGAGGCTAATCCGAACTGCCGGAAGGGTGAATACACCATCGTCATGCAGCCGCCGGAGCCGGAGAAAAAAAGCGTCGACGCACTGCTTCCGGAGGCGCTGCTGCTCGACTGCATCCTGCGCGAGGGCTGCTCGATAAAGGACGCCGTCGCCTCCGTGACAAAGCAGGGGCTCTATTCCAAAAAGGAGCTGTACTCCGCCGGCTTGCGGCTGCGCGACATGCTGGCGGAATGAGCTGCGAAAGCCCCATCCCGGAGCACGGGATACCGTTCCGCCGCAAAACGCTTTTCCCGCGTCCCGCTAACACAGCCACTGCGAATGACAGGGCACCCCTGCGCTGCCGTAGCTTGTCGCTGTCATTTTGACGCCGCGAAATTCCTATTCCGTCCATTTTCTCCGCGACAGCGAGAACGCGCAGCCTGCGCCGATGGACGGCGGCTTCGCGGAGACGAAAAACGTCCGTTATACACTCCGTCGGCCTTGACGGCCACTGCGGGCTGACGCTTTTCCCCTTTATGAGCGTCTCCCGGCGCGTTCGGAACCATTTTTTACAAATAAAAAAGGGCGCGGTTCATCAGCTTGATCCGCGTCCTTTTTCCGTATCTATTTTATCCCGTGCGCAGAGCTGCGGGAGCTTTGGTCACACGTTTTCGCCCAGCAGCTCCCATATATCGACGATCCGGCCCTCCTTGATCGAGACGTTGGCGGCAGCGCCGACCATAATTGACTCGGCTCCCGCCTTCGTTCCCGCCGCGTGACCGAGAGGATCGGGGACGTCCTTGAGAAACAGCATCCTGCGCAGACGTTCGTCGCCGCCGCCGTGACCGCCTCTCGACTTGGTGACATGATACTCGGCGACGTTGTTCTCAAGGTCAAATATGCGTATAACGTCGCAGCTCGGGTCAAAATCCGGCCCGGTCTCCGGCATGTATGCCTCGAGGCGGCCCTTAGAGCCGTTTATTGAGATTCGCCAGCCCTCGTAGGGACATGTGGAGTTGAGCGAGTAGCTCATCATCGCACCGCCGTCGTAGCTGACGTTGACCGCCATAGTGTCGTAGATATCGATATCGTCCGCATAGACGCAGCCGTCCTTGACATAGCCGTCGTATTTTTCGTTTTCGGCGTAAAAATCCCGTTCAAAGTCGGTCAGCCTGTAGCGGAAAGCACATTTTTCGGCAAATTCGCACTCGCGGCAGTTTTTTCCCCTCATGCCGTTCGCGTATTTAGCGCTTCCGGAGGAGCCGTACAGGTTGAGCCTGCCGAACGCCGATACCTTCACCGGCTTTTGTCCGATCCACCAGTTGACAAGATCAAAATGGTGTGTGGATTTGTGGACGAGCAGGCCGCCGCTCTTTGCCATGCGGGCGTTCCAGCGGCGATAATAGCTGGTTCCGTGCGCATTGACGTCCATGTTGCGGTCGAGCAGCCATTCGAAGTGGACGCTGAATACGTCGCCGATGGCGCCGTCTGCGATGAGCCGTTTTATTTTGGTGGAAAACGGCGCGTAACGGTAGTTGAAGGTGACGGTGACCTTGCGTCCGGTGCGCTTTTCGGCGTCGATTATCGCTTTGCAGCGCTCCGCGTCGATAGTCATCGGCTTCTCCGTAATGACGTCGCAGCCATGCTCAAGCGAACGGACGATATAATCGCTGTGATACGCGTCTACCGTCGTCACAAGCACCACGTCCGGCTTCGCCCCGGCTATCATCTCGTCAAAGTCATGGTAGACCGGGATGCCGCACTCGCGCCCGACATATTCGGAGCGCCCGGGATTGACGTCATAGACGCCAACAAGCTCCGCCACATCGGCAAACTCCTCTCTCATCGGCCGCGCGTACATGCTAAGCATTCTGCCACTTGCTCCGGCAAACGCGTATCGCTTCAATCTGCTCATATAAATACCGCCTTTCATCCAATTGCTATTGTATATATTTTACAGCGTAACTCCCGTCTTATAGATACAGAAGTCGCGCGCAAAATTGCTTTCCGTTTTTGTGACAGCTCTTCCGGAGGCGACGTCCAGCACCTGTCGGAGCAGCTCGTCGCAAAGTCCATCCATCGTGCCGCCGTCGAGCAGCCGCCCCGCGTCGAAATCGATCCAGCAAGGCTTTTTCTGCGCAAGCGCCGTGTTTGTGGATATCCGCAGCACCGGCGCCGGCGCTCCGAACGGCGTGCCGCGTCCCGTTGTGAAGAGCACGAGCTGCGCGCCGGAGATCACCTCGGCATTTGAGGAGACGAGATCGTTGCCCGGCGCGTCCAGCAGGTTGAGCCCGGCCACAGACACCTGCTCACCGTAGCCGAGCACCGACTCTACCGGCGACGCGCCGCCCTTGAGGATGCAGCCGAGCGACTTTTCCTCAAGCGTCGTGATGCCACCCGCCCTGTTGCCCGGCGACGGATTCTCGTAGACCTCGCAGCCGTTCGCGATAAAGCTCCGCTTGGTGCGGTTTATCATCGCCGTCAGCTCATCAAACAGCTCCCGCGTGCGGCAACGCGACATCAGCACCGTCTCCGCGCCGAACATCTCCGGCACCTCTGTCAGTATCACCGAGCCGCCCATAGCAATCAGCTTATCGGAGAGGCATCCGAGCAGCGGATTGGCGGTTATCCCGGAAAACCCGTCCGAGCCGCCGCACTTCAACCCCAGCACAAGCTCGCTTGCTGGCGTCCGCACACGCCGCGCCCTCGATGCGCTCGCTATGAGCCGTTCGACCAGCGCGCAGGCGCTCTCGACCTCATCGCGCTCCTCCTGACAGAGCATGAACCTGACCCTGTCGCCGTCCCGGCCTCCAAGGCGCTCTTTTACCTTGTCGAGCTGCGTGTTTTCGCAGCCAAGCCCCATCACCAGCACGCCTCCCGCGTTTGGGTGGCGTATAAGCCCGACCAGCGCGTCAAGGGTGTGCTCCGCGTCGCCGCCAAGCTGCGAGCAGCCATAGGGGTGCGGAAAAGCGTAAACGCCGTCAATGTTCTCTGTCTTATAACCCGAAAATCGCCTTTCCACCGCCCTTGCCGCCGCGTTTACGCAGCCGACGGTCGGGATTATCCATATCTCGTTGCGTATCCCGGCACGGCCCTCACGGCGCGGATAGCCCATGAAAAATTGCGGCCGGATGCGCGGCAGCTCGCAAAAATCCGGCGCATATTCGTATTCGAGCAGTCCATGCAGGCCCGAGCGCAGATTGTGCGTGTGGATCCACTCGCCTGCCGAAATATCACATGCTGCGACGCCGATCGGGTGTCCGTACTTTATTACGGTTCCGCCCTCGCCTATATCCCGCGCCGCTATCTTGTGCCCCGCCCTTTCGCCGTCCAACATGACCTCGACGTTGTCTCCCGGCGCTATCCTCAGCGTTTTCATCTCGCGATCACCCTCTCTATCGCCGAGCGCGCGCCGTTTTTGCGTATCACCTTGAGCCAGCCTGCGGCTTTTTCGTTGAAGCCTGCAAGCTCTCCGAGATCCGTTCCCCAGAACTCGCGCTCTGCGGCAAGCCTTGCGATGAGCGTGCCTGAAGGCAAATCGCCGTTTTTGCGGAAGAAATCAAGCGCCTTGGCGCTGTCGCGCACCGTATACGGCTCCCCTGAGCGCTCGCCGACCGTATAAAACGCCGCGAGCGCTGCAAAGGAGAAGGTCAGCAGCTCCGGCAGCCGCCCCGCGCTCACATTGTCGAGCAGCGAGGGCAGCACCCGCGCACGCCACTTAGGGACGGAATTTACCGAGATTGACAGCAGCATATGACGCAAAAACGGATTTTCAAACCGTTCCAGCACAGAGCGCGCGAACGTCTCCGCCTCCTCGCGCGGCAGCGGCACAAAGGGAACAATCTCGTCAAAGACGGCTCTTTCAATGAAGCGGCGCAGGGTATGGTCGCTCATGCACTCGCCGACGGTGTCAAGCCCGGCAAGATACGCCGCAAGCGCCATCGAGGTGTGCGCGCCGTTGAGCACGCGCAACTTGCGCTCGCGATATGGCCGCGCGTCGCCTGTGAAAACGACCGGCAGTCCCGCCCTGTCGAGCGGCAGCCTTTCCCGCACCTCCTCCACGCGCTCCGACGCGATGACCCAAAGTCCGAACGGCTCCGCCACATCCAGCAGCGCGTCGTTATATCCGAGCCGCCCAAAAATCTCCTCTGCCTCGTCCCGCGGATAACCGGTCACAATACGATCCACCAGCGTGTCGCAGAAGATGTTTTCCTCCTCAACCCAGCGCACAAACTCACTGCCAAGCCGCCAGCGCTCCGCCAGCCTCAGTACGCACTCGCGCAGCCGCGCGCCGTTGTCGGGGATGAGCTCCGTCGGAATAATTATCAGACCCTTGCCGTGCGCCTGCCAGCGCAGATAAAGCAGCTTTGCAAGCTTTCCCGGAAAGCTTTCCGGCGGCGTCAGCTCAAGGCGGTCGTCCTCGTCGTAGAGGATGCCCGCCTCGGTGGTGTTAGAGATTATGAATTGCAGCGTATCCAGCCTCGCGACGTCGCACAGCTCGTCATAATCGCCGTAGGCGTGCAGAGCGCGGGAGACGCTTTTCACAACGCGGCTCACATTCACCGTTTCGCCGCCGCAAACGCCCCGGAGCAGCAGCGTATACAGGCCGCTCTGCGCACGAAATGCGTCCACCGTTCCGTGTGCGCGCGGCTTCACCACCGCTATGCTGCCGTCAAAGACGCCTTTTGCGTTAGCCGCGTCGATCATCTCGTCCGCGAACGCACGCAAAAACGCGCCCTCGCCAAATTGCAGCACCCGGATCGGCCGCGTCTCCGGTGCATATATATCGGCTATGTTTTTTTGTCTATCCTTAACCATATGCTTCTCCAGTGCATGTTATTTTAGGTTGTATTCAATTGTTGTAAGCGCTTACACTCAGTATAAGCTATTGCCGCACGCTTGTCAATACCCTTTGACGCAAAAATTTCCGCGGTTTACTTTTTCGTCCGCGCGTGCTATACTGAACACAGCCGATATGCTTACAGGAGCAAAGCAATACGATGATAAAATTTGTTACAATAACGCCGGTCGATAAGGGGTGGTCCGGCGATAAAAAATTCCATGCCGTGGCGGAGGACGGCAGGGAGTATCTGCTGCGCGTGATGCCGCCGGAAAAGAGCGCGAGGCAGCGCGATATCCTCAAGCTGACGCGGCGGCTCCGCGACATGGGCGTGCCCTTATGCCGTCCGGTCGCGCTCGAGGAGTGCAGCGACGGTGCATATCTGCTGCAAGACTGGATCGACGGGCGCGACGCGCTCAAGGTAATCCCACAGCTTTCACCTGACGAGCAGTATGCCTACGGGCTTAACGCCGGACGCATTCTCACCGTGATACACTCCGTTCCGCCTCCGGAAGACGCCCCTGACTGGGAGACGCGCTTTGGCCGCAAGCTCGACCGAAAGCTCAGGCTATACAGCGAATGCCCTCTCAAATATGAACGCGGCGGGCTCTTTGTCGAATTCATCGCCGAAAACCGTCGCCTGCTGCGCGGACGCCCTCAATGTCTCCAGCACGGCGATTATCACATCGGCAATATGATGCTCGACCGCGCCGTACGGCTCGTCGTCATTGACTTCGACCGCATCGACTACGGGGATCCGTGGGAGGAATTCAACCGCATCGTCTGGTGCGCGCAGGCGTCTCGGGATTTTGCATTCGGGATGATGGACGGCTACTTTGACGGCTGTGTGCCGGACATTTTCTGGCGGCTGACGGCGCTCTATATCAGCTCCAACACCCTCTCGTCGCTCCCGTGGGCGATACCGTTCGGACAAAAGGAGCTTGACGTGATGACGGCGCAGGCGCGCGAGGTGCTGGAATGGTACGGCGACATGAGCCGCACGACGCCGTCATGGTATCAAAAACGCGAGGTGAAGCAGAATGACCGACCTTCTTGACGCGACTGCAATACGCGCGGCGCTTCCGCAAACGCTGCGTGGCTGCGATATTCGCGTTTTCCAGACGCTCGATTCCACCAACAGCTACGCCCTGCGGCTGCTCGCCGAGGGCGCTGAGAGCGGAACTGCTATTCTTGCCGAAGCACAGACCGCAGGCCGCGGGCGGCTTGGGCGCAGCTTCTATTCTCCCGCCGGAAGCGGGCTTTATATGAGCATTGTTCTGCGCCCGCGTCTTGAGGATGCCGGGGACGTCCAGCTTGTGACCGTGGCTGCGGCCGTGGCCGTCTGCCATGCGCTTGACGCGCTGAGGCCGGACGCGAGACCGCAGATAAAATGGGTCAACGACATCTTCATCGGAGGCAAAAAGGCGTGCGGCATCCTCGCCGAGGCTGTCGCTGCGGGGAGCGGCATAGACGGCGTGGTCGCCGGTATAGGCGTCAACTGCACCACCGGCGCCTTTCCGCCGGAGCTGCGCGATATCGCCTGCACCGTCGGCGACGTCTCCCGCAACATGCTTGCCGCCAGGATAATCGCCGAACTGTCTGCTTTCGCCGAAAACCTCCGCGCTCCGGAGCTTATCGGCGAATATCGCCGCCGGTCATACACCCTTGGGCGGCGCATCGTCTTTGAACGCGACGGCACGTCCGTATATGCCATAGCCGAGGGCATCAACGACAACGGCAACCTCATGGTTCGCGAGCCGGACGGCGTACTCACCGTGCTGCGCTCCGGCGAGGCAAGCCTGATTTAGCCGCGCAAAACAAGCAAAGGGCCCTGTCCACGTGCGGACAAGGCCCCTTATTATTCCATTCAAAAGAATTGCGCTTCATTCCCGCCAGTCAAGTATCTCGTACAAGCGCTTCCAGCGGTCCGGCTGGTTTGCGTCCACGATAAGCGGCTTGAAGCCAAGTCGCAGATAAGACTTGACGGCAGGCAGGCGAAAATCGTCGGTTTTGAGCCGCGCAAAGCGCCGCCCCTCCCCCTTTAGCTTACGCATTGCCGCCTTAACCACCGTTACGCCGAGCTTTTTTCCGGAATATCCCGGCAGCGCGCCGACCATATGTATAACCCCGTAATCCTCGCCGTAATCGGGAATGAACCACGCCGCCGCCGTCGCGACGGGCTCATCGCCGCAGCAGACGAATATTATCCGCTCCGGGCGGTATTGCGGGTCGGTGAGCATAAGCTTATCAAAGGAAATATCCGGATTGTTGAAGCTTTCGCCGATAATACGGTCCCACGCGGCGACATCCTCGGCGCAGTCGCGAAATTCGCGCAGCGAATAGCCCTCCGGGAGCGTCTCCCGCCCGTTTTCGTCGATATCCTCAAGGCTCGCCAGCATCTCAAGCTGCGGCGCGAGGCCCTGCAAGGCTTCCATGTCCATTTATCCGACCTCCAATAATGATTATATCACTCACTATTATATATAATATTGAGCGAATTGTCAAGATAATATGACAGTTTCATTCACAGTGTCAGCCCTGTCCGCAGCCTTGCCCTGCTTGATGTGAACGGCTGTTATACAAGCCTTTTGCCGCCGATAAAGACGCTCCGAACGGCGAGAGCTCTGTCGAGAACGACGATATCCGCGTCGTAACCCGGAAGGATGCTGCCTGCGCAGCCGTCTAAGCCGAGCGTTTTTGCGGGATTTGCGGTCGCGGCTCTGACGGCCTGCTCAAGCGGTACGCCGAAGGAGACGACGCTGCGCAGATCGTCCATGACCGACGCGGCGGAGCCGGCTATAGTGCCGTCCTTGAGCGTCGCGCGGCCCGCTCTGACGGTTACCGGCAGGTCGCCGAGGATGTATTCTCCGTCGGAAAGCCCGCAGGCGCGGATGGAATCGCTTATCATAATGACGCGCTCCGCCATCAGCTTGAATACGGTGCGGATGACCGACGGGTGGACGTGAACGCCGTCGCAGATGAGCTCTGCGTTGAGATTGCTGTCGAAAACCGCGCCGGGCACGCCGGGCTCGCGGTGCAGAAACGGCGTCATGGCATTGAAGAAGTGCGTGACCTGCCGCGCGCCCGCCTCACGCGCCAGAAGCGCTGTCTCGTAGCTACAGGCGGTGTGCGCAATGGAGACGACGAAGCGTCCGCCAAGCTCGCGGATGAAATCAATCGCGCCCTCAAGCTCCGGCGCAACGTTGACGATGCGCAGCAGTCCTTCGGACTCCCCGTTCAGCCGCTCGACCAGCTTTGCGTCCGGCAGACGCAGGTATTCCTCGAGATGTGCGCCCTTTTTCGCGTGGCTCAGGAACATGCTCTCAAGGTTGATGCCGCGCACCCGCGCGCCTGCGAGCTCCCGCTTCTGCTCTCTGCTGAAGGCGCTGACAGCTCTCATCGCCGCCTCGACGTCCTCAACCTTGAGAGTAGTGACGGTTGCGGCGACAGAGGTTACGCCGTTTTTGCCGTAATATTCCGACATGGTGCGCATCGACTCAACCCTGCCGTCTCCCCAGTCGCCGCCAAGGCAGCCGTGGGTGTGCTGGTCGATGAGGCCGGGAATAACATACATGCCCTGTGCGTCGAGCGTGCCGCTTCCGCCGCCAAAATCTCCAATATCTGCGATAACGCCGTTTTCAATGCGCACGTCGTGCTTTTCAAATTTGAACTCCGGGGTGAACACGTTTCCGTTTTTGATTATCATAATATATCGCTTCCTTGTTAAAACGGCAGACTCCCGCCTTGCTTTTGGCGGGAGCCTTTTTTTTAATTACTTTGTGAGCTTGGAGAGATCCTGTAAGCCGTACTTCTCCTCCATCTTCATCGCCTCCGCGAGCGGACGCAGGCCGTCGATGGAGTTCTTCTCGGTGAGGTTGCAGATGGCGGCGCAGCCGGCGACGCGCAGCGCATACGGGATATCGAAGCCTTTATAGATGGAATAGAGCATACCGGCGCAGAACGCGTCTCCGGCGCCGACGGTGCCCTTGATGTCGCAGCGCGGGATATCGACCGAGCCGATGGCGTAGAACTCTCCGTTCTTGTCCATGCACCATCCGCCCTCCGGTGCATGGATGACGACCAGCTCGCCTACGCCCTTCTCGAAAAATACGCGGCAGATGCGCTTGAGGTTCTCGGTTATGATCTTCTTGTCGTCGTCGCGAACCTTTATTCCGGCTACGAGCGATGCCTCGACCTCGTTGATGATGGCGTAATCGCAATATTTCAGGCAGGGTGTGACAAGGCGCGTGAAGCGGTCGGAGGCCTCGCTGACGACGTCCATCGAGGTCTTGATGCCGCGCTGCTTCGCATATGCGAGGGCGCGCGCCATGACGGTGCCGTATTCCTCGTCCGGAGCGTCGAATTTGTCCAGCAGCAGCGCATAGCCGATGTGGAGCATATCGACGTCGAGGTTGTCGAAATCGATATCGGTGATATCAAACAGCGCGTTCGCTCCCCTGTTGTGGAAGAAGGTACGGGTGCCCGCGTCCATTGCGGACATGACGTCGGTAAAGGAGGTCGCGGCGGCGTCGGTGCGCTTGGTCATGCTCATATCGACGCCAAGGCCGCTGAGCTTCTCGGTCAGCCAGTCGGCATGCTCGTCGTTGCCCATGAGACCGATGCACTTGAGCGGAACGGTGTTGTCAAGGAGCGCTATGTCGGCGATGGTGTTCGCGGCGCATCCGCCGGGGCCCGGCTGGATATCGCGAATGTTGGTCAGCATTCCCACCTCGGGGAAGGTGTCGATCATTTTCACGGTGTCAACTATCAGGTTGCCCGCAATGGCGATGCCCTTGTTCATGGTAGTACCTCCAATAATTTTATATTCTGCAAATTATTTGTTGTAATATTCGACGACTTTGTCGATATCCTTGGCGTCAAGATCGGTGTAACCGGCGAGGAACTCGCGGACGCCCTTTTCGGCAAGCTGCTTCTGAAGCTCCGGAGCGGTCTTATCCGTAGCAACATCGAACTTGAGCGCGGCCGCAACCGCCCTTAGAATACCGTCGCAGTTCTCGTTCTCGCTGTGGCAGCGCTGGATTGCGCCCATGAAGCGATCCTTGGGCTTGAGCTTGCGCATCGGATCCTGTCCCACTCTCGCAACGGTGTCGCCGAGCGCGCGGTTGGTGAAGCGGTGCAGCAGATCGTGGACGTGCGCCTCAAGCGTCTTGAGCTCCACGCCGTAATGCTTGGAGAGGGCACGCGCGGAGGTGAGCATCGCCTCGCTCGCGAGCTTGTATATCTCCGGGTCGGCAATGGCCTCGCAGATGAGCTTGTAGCCCTTGAGATAGCCGAAATAGGCACAGACGGCGTGGCCCATGTTGTGGATGTAAAGCTTGCGCTCCTCATAAAACGCAAACGGAGAAAACGGGATCATGTATTTGACATAGGGGATCTCGCCGCGAAAGCCGTCCCTGTTGACGGGCAGCTCGCAGAACGGCTCAACCGCAATGCGGGTGACGTCTCCGGCCTGCATTTCCGGCGACATGCTCGGAACCATGCGCCCGATGACTGCCTCGACAAGGCCGGTGTCCTCGAGAAGCTGCTTCTCCTCCGGGGCAAAGCATGGCTCAAGCAGCCCGCGCAGATAGGCGGCGGCGTCCATCAGGTTCTCGCAGATGATGATGTTGAGCGGCGGCCGTCCGGCGGCGGCGCGGCGGCGTATGCCCTCGGCGATATTGGCGGCGACGAAGCGCAGCACGTTCGCACCCAGCGAGGTGCACATGAACTCGCAGTTCACAATCTCGTCCGCAACATTGTCCGGCACGCGGCCGTCAACCCCGCGGACGTTGTCGATCGTCACCTCCTTGACGCCGTTCTCATCGACGACGAGCTGGGTATAGGCCCGGCGGGCGTTGAGAGCATCCACGACCTCCATATTGACGTCGATAAAAGCGACCTCGTAGCCGGAATCGTGCAGAACCTGTCCGATAAATCCGCGACCGATATTCCCGGCGCCGTACATAACGGCAGTTTTCATCAAAATCAGCCTTCTTTTCCTGTTGTATTTGTTTTTTGCCCAAAGCAATTAGTAAAAACAATCTACCTATTATTGTAGCGCATTTCAAATTATTTTTCAAGCTTTTTGACCGTTTTATTTTGACGCGCACAAAAAAATATGAGCGCGCCGGTTTTTTTACGGCACGCCCGCAATAGCTCTTCGCCTTTTGCCCAAAGCCACGAACAGCCCCCTCTTTTTCTCCCGGCCCGTCTATCCCCCTGCGCCCGTAGCCGTTCTCATCACAGAGCCGTTATCCCCTCCGTTCATTTGTTTATTATTCCGCGCCCTCAAGCGCCTCTGCCGCATCCGCCCGGCGAGCAGCGACACCCAAAACGCGAGTGCGACGCCGGGTCTTGCCGCCATCCTGAGCTTGCATTGCGGCGCAAGCTTTTTTATCGACAGTCAGCCGGCTGTACCCGATATGGCTGCGAGCCTCCCCTGTCAAACGCGCTCCGTGCGGCCTGGCGTCTTTAGCCTCCGCTAACCGCAGGATGGTATGGCTTCCTCACACAGAATATCAACGCCTTTAAGCGCGTTTCCATCAGATATTTTTACCGCAGCATCATAAAAAGCGGGCGATACGGCTCCAAAACGGACGCACCGCCCGCGAGACCTCCTTAGGTGCGTCACAGCACGAACCGGAGCACACACACCGCCTGTAACGCGCTGCCAAGCAGGACGAAGCAATGGAACACCGGATGCAGCACAGACTTTTTTCTCCCGGCGATATACAGCGCCGCGCCGAGAGTATAGCTGACGCCGCCCGCTAACAGCCAGAGGAAGCCCGCCTCCCCTATCGTCTCGACGGCGGGCCTGAGGGTGAACACAATGAGCCAGCCAAGCAGAATATAGCAGACCATCGAGAGGGCTGCGAAGCGCTTGTGGTCGATTGCCGTGAACACCGCCGCGACCGCCGACACCGTCCATTCCGCAGCAAACAGTATCCATGAGAGCTGCGGATATTCCGGGCGCATCGCTACCAGCAGTATTGGCGTATAGGTGCCGGAGATGAGCAGGTATATTGTGCAGTGATCGATTGCCTGCATCACCTTTTTGGCGCGCTCGCTGCTGCATGCGCTCAGCCCATGATAGACGCTGGAGACTGCATAGAGCACTGTCATCGACACGCCGTAAACGCCGCCCGAAGCAATTGCCCACACGTCCCCGCGCGCCGTCGCTATCGCCAGCGCCGCCGCAAGCACGGCTATCCCGAGCACGCCTCCTATTATATGCGTTATCATGTTCGCGGTCTCCTCCGCGCGGGTGTAGCCCGGAAGCGTTCTCTCGTTGATCGGCGTTCTCGTCATCCGCTCAGATCCCTTCTCTTTTTCTTGCCGACATAATAACATTTACGCCGGGAGAAGGCAACCTATTCCGTTTTTCGTCGCTCTATGCCGGCTTTTTCGCCGGTAGAATCCGCTCTCGGGCGGCTCCACCCGCGGTAGAGCAGGTTGTAGAGCGCTGCAAAAATGCGCCGAAACGACCGTTTTAGACCGTTCCGGCGCATTCTCTCCCGTTTGCATTTGCAGCTCGACAGCGCTGTCATCCTCAGCAGCGCTCCGGATTTTTCGTATCACCTGTTATCTATCCATTTCCCGTGTCCCGGACAAAGCAGATAGCCCTTGAACCGCTCTATAACCAGCCTGCGTATGCGGGCCGCCTTTGAGGGATCCGTGTCCACGCTCGTCATCAGGTAAGGCGCGAGGACGTTGAACTCCTTTTGCTCCTTTGAAAAGCCTTTGATGTTGACGAAAATATCCCCGGTGAACACGAGCTTGTGTTTTTCGCAGACAAACAGCGTCTCTCCGGGAACATGCCCGCCGTCGCCCTCGTAGACGTCAAATTCAAGCGAGGCAACGCTAAAGCTGCCTGTAAAGCTGAGCAGTCCATCGTCCGTCTTGCCGCCCACCGTCTGCATCCTTGAGGTGTCCGGCGTGGAATAATCCGAGATTATCGCGTTCAGCCTGCAATATGCCGCGCCAAGCGCGCTGCGTTCGCGCAGATTCGGTTCTCCCCGCTGCTCCAGCAGAAAACTTTCGAGGCTCTTTTCGCTCAGATACACCCTATCGAACAGCGGCGTCAGTCCCACGTGATCCATGTCCGTATGTGTCAGAAGCAGCGTTTTCGGCATGTCGTCAAAGCCGGGGAACATCCCGCGAAGCAGCAGCAGCATCTCCTCGCGATAGCAGGCGAAGCCGCAGTCCACAAACAGCAGCTCTCCGCCCGCTCTCAGTATATATGTATTGCTGCCGCAGGGCGGCTCGAGCTGACAGAGCGACACGCCGTCCGCTATGCGGCGATCGGTGACGATCGGATTGAAGCGCGCGCCCTTGTAGCGTTGGATAAACTCGGCGAAGCGGTAGATATACTCGAAGGTTTTGAAGGGCTGTTCGTTGCGCTCGTCGAGCTGCTGCATGATGCGGTTGGAGTTTACGAGAAAGTCGTTAGCGCGCTCCTCGCTCAGCGAGAGAAGCTGGCGTATCTTGCTGCCGAAGCCGATGTAAAAAACAGTGTTGTCAAGCATCTTTTCTGTCGCGTCGTATTCGAGTATATCCACCTCGCACAGCGTGGAAAGCTCGTCGAGCAGCCGTTTCATCGTCTGCGGGCGCTCGATGTACAGCCCCATCTTGAAATTCTGATAGCCGCTGCCGTTCTCCTGCGAGCTCATATAATATATGTTGACCTCGTGGCGGCCAAGCACCTCGAGCACCGCAACGGCCTCGCCCGGCACGTCGAGCAGCCGCAGCGAGACGAGGATTACCCTCTTCTCGCCCTGTCCCTCCGCGAGATAGCCTATGCTTTCAAGCTCCCTCTCTATCTCCTCAAGCGCCTGCTCCGGAGCGGAAACGTCTATGAACAGCGTGTGGATATCCACGCTGCGGTTATAGTTTACCCTCGCGATATTCCCTCCGTGCCGCGCTATTATGCGGCTCGCCTGCAAAAACGCGCCCGCCTTGTCCGGCATCCTTGTGATGAACGACCGTTTCATTTTCATCTCCCCATATCGGCAAAATCCGACGACCGTCGCGCCGCTTTGCTCCGGTGATAACATTTTAACGTATTTTTTCCCGCTTTCCGGATTCTTTCGCGCCTGCGTGCGGCTTGCCTCCCTGAAGCGCGCCTCAAAGCGCTCGCGTAGCTACGCTCACAGACCGGACAGTGCCTCCTGTCTGCGTCGCGCAAAAATATCGCCGCGGGCTACACTATCCGGTGATGACCGGCGAAAACGCGCGGTCATCTATATGCATATCATACGCGAGGCGTCTCTCAGGCCCGTCACATAAAAGCCAAGCGGCGACGGGAAAATATCCGCCGCCGTTTCGCGTGTTGCGGTATGACTATTCTCTCCTAAGCGCCTCGCGCACAAAAGCCGCCTTATACGCCTCGAAATATGGCTGCACATAGAGCGTGGGCACGAGAAAAATACAGAGCAGCCACCAGCCGAGGAAGGACAGCGTCCCGCCGACAAGACGCAGACGGTTGTCCTTCATCGCAGCCACCGAAAGCTTTATCGCGCGTCGCGAGCCGATCCGTTCACGTCCGCGCGCGTCCGACCAGATGTATTCCACGGCGAAATAGCGCAGCAGGAACACGCTGCACAGCAGCCAGCCAAAAACCACCAGCCCCACCGACGGAAGCAGCGCGAGATACTGCTCGTCCGCAATCCTTTCAATGTCCGCCGCTAAGACACCGTTCTCAAAGACGCCAAGCAGCCATAGCTGCACGCCAAGCAACGCCGCGCCCGGCAACGAAAACAGCAGCAGCCAGCACAGGCTGCGCAGCGTTATCTCTATACGAAGCCACAGCGCGCCGAAATAATCCCTCGCCCGCGCAAAGAGGTCGAACGCCTCGCCGAGCGAGCCGGAGTATTCCTCCGCAGCAGTCTCCTCCATGGACCCCGGCAACTCCGGAGCGGCGGCGTTTTCCGGCTTATCAGGCTCGTTTTCCGCCTGCGGCTCCACGTCGTTGTTGCTGAAAAGCTCGTCGATAGAAAAGCCGTCCGGCGTCCGGAACGCCTCCTGAGTAGCCTCCGCTCCCTGCTTCACCGGCTCGAATACTATAGTGTCTCCGGTTTCGTTCTCCGGGAGCGGCTCCCTCTCGACCGGCACGGCCGGCTGTTCCGATTGATGCTCCTCACCCTTGCCAAGCATGCGGAAATACCAGCGCTTTATACCAATCCGTAGCGGCGTGAGCAGGATGAAGCACACAAACACCCCGCCGAAAGCTATAGCGACGCTCCACGGCGAGATCCCGAGCAGCTCCTGCAGGCCGCCCTCGACAAGCTCATCCGGCAGCGGATAGCCCGTGACGATACTGAGCAGCGATTCCAGCAACGAGACAAACAGAGTGACCGCTACCGGTAATATGCACAGCGCGACCGCCTTGCCCCAGCTGCCCCGCAGCGCCTCCTTTGCCGTGCGTTTAAGTTGACGGTTCATCAATACTCACCTCCGTAGTTGCATGGAATCTCGTCGAGCACCTCGAACACATGATCGGCGCTCCAACGCTGCGGATTGACCGAGACGCACCAGCCGAAACCGAAATCCACCGGCCATTCCCGGATATCGCGCCGCGGCAGCCCATACGCCGCCAGAAGCATAGCGATTATCCCGCCGTGCGTCACCACCGCCGCGCGGTTGATCTTCAGCCTCATCATGTCCGCAAGGATGATATCGACCGCCCTTGTCGCACGTTCGCTCACCTCTCCGGCGCTTTCGCCGCCCGGAGGCGCCTGCGAGGCATCCTCCATCCACCGCAGATATTCCGGATCGCCCTTGAGCTCGGATATCCGCCGCGCCTCGAATTTGCCGAAATCACACTCCCGCAGCTCGGGCACCTCCTGCGTCCAACGGTCGGGATAGATCAGCTCCGCCGTCTGTATACAACGCTTGAGCGGGCTTGTGTAAACCTTGTGCACCGACGGATATTCGAGGTTTTCCATAACCCCTTCAAGCTGCTCGCGCCCTTCGTCGCACAGCGACAGGTCGGTCGCGCCGATATACAGCCCGAAAATGTTCCCCGCGGTCATCCCGTGACGGATGAGGTTAAGCTTGTAGTCTGTCATTTTATACCTCGCTTTGATACGGTAATCCTTTAAAATTCCCAGTATTTCCCATATTTCTTTGTGCGTTAGGCATTTTGAACAAAGCATCGCCTCCAATAATGCCCATAATTTTTATAGAATATTAACCCAATAACAATTGTGATTATCGCTAAAATTATGATATTCTACAAACCGACTTTTTTCTTCAAAAAAAATCTAAAATTTCAAAATAACACTTTACAAATCGTATCGATTATAATATAATTTACTTTACGTAGTAACTATGTTGGGGGATACGATTTTGAACTCCGATTTTCCGAGACTGATAACTCTTCTGAGGAAAGAATGCGGATACAGCCAGAAGCAGGCCGCGCAGAAGCTTGGTATATCCCAGGCGCTGCTCTCTCATTATGAAAAGGGAATACGCGAGTGCGGCCTGAACTTCCTTGTCGCGGCTGCCGACCTCTACGGAGTCTCGTGCGACTATCTGCTCGGACGTTCTCCCGACCGCAAGGGCAGCACGCTTGCCGTCGAGGACATCCCCGAGCCCGACGCGATGGGACGAGAGACGCGCTTTTCAAAAAGCATCTTTCCCGTCCTCAATAAAAAGCTGATTGCGAACTCGCTGAATATCCTCTTTGACCTGCTTGGCAAATGCGAGAGCAAGGAGCTTGTGACCGAGGTCTCGACCTATCTGATGGCCGCGGTATACCGCATGTTCCGCGTCATTTTCGCCGCCAATCCCAAGAATCACAACGTGATGTTCTCGGTTCCCCCGTCCGTCAGCGCCGGCTATTGCGATTCGCTGATGAGCATCTCCGCCCAGCGCGCCACTGCCGTAGCGGGCGGCGAGCTCCCGGGCGCGGAGGAGATAGCCAATCCCGACGAGCTGCTGATGACCACCGAGTCGCTCTCGTCTAAATATCCGCTGTTCGCGACGTCCCTGTTCAATCTGATACAGAACACGGAGCACCATATCCACACCCTGACGAAATAAGTTTACCACAAATCCCCTCGCCATTTATAAATAAACTATTAACAATAATACCATTGGAATATTTTCCCACACTCCTTTTCCTCTCAAGTGCCGCGCTTAAACCGTGCCGCCCGTGCGGGAGGGCGGCGCAAATTGTATCGGCCTCTCGCGGTTATAATTTGCAAGCTGCCGTGATATTAATTGTATGTCTATATATGTGTAATCGTTTTCAATAAGCGTCTGCAACATGCCTCCACGCAGCCTTATACCGTCGGTACCGCCCGCCAAGGGTCTGTTTAAGAGCTTTGAGCGGCAGTATACATATAAACAAATAAACAAATCCAGAAAAGAGGTACTTACTATGGCAAAAAGCACTCTTGACGACTACAAAAAATCCCAGGGCGGTTATTCCATCGACTCCTCCAAAAAGCTGCGCGTCGGCATAATCGGCTGCGGCTGGATAGCCGGCGAGCACATCACCAGCTATCTTAAAATGCCTGACGTCGAGCTTGTCGGCGTTGCCGACCTCATCGACGGCAAGGCCGAGGCGTTTCTCAAGGCGCACAACGCTCCCGAGGGCGTTCACATCTATCGCACCCACAAGGAGCTGATCGACAACGAGCAGCTCGACGCAGTCAGCGTCTGCACCTATAACACCCAGCATGCCCCCACCACCATCTACGCCCTTGAGCACGGCGTTAACGTCCTGCTCGAAAAGCCGATGTGTGTTACCCTTGAGGAGGCCGTCGCCATCTGCAAGGCCGAAAAGAAGAGCGGTAAGATCGTCTCCATCGGCTTCCAGCCGCGCTACAACCCGAACATGCAGATGATCCGCCGCATCATCGAATCCGGCGAGCTTGGCCACATCTACCACGTCATCATCGGCGGAGGCCGCCGCCGCGGCATCCCAACCCCCTACGGCACCACCTTCATCGAAAAGGAGACCGGCGGCTACGGCGCCTTGGGCGATATCGGCTGCTACGCGCTCGACATGGTTCTCAACGGCCTCGGCTATCCTAAGCCCCTCACCGTCAGCGGCTTCACCTCTGATTTCTTCGGCAAGGCCGAGGATTATCCCTATCGCGACGTTTTCGGCGTCGATGATTTTGCAGTCGCTTTCATCCGTCTCGACGGCGGCCTCACCATCGACTTCAAGACCGCTTGGGCGATGAACGTAGACAGCATGGGTGACACCGTCATTCTCGGCACCAAGGCCGGCCTGAAGGTTCCCTCCTCCGGCCACTGGGGCGGCATCGACGCGCCGCTCAAGCTCTATCGCAACATCGGCGACACCCCCGTCGAGACCGTCATCCCGATGTCCCCGGAGCCCGAAGAGGGCGTGTTCTACTGGAAGGTCCGCTACTTCCTCGACGCCGTAAAGAACGGCACCGAGGCCCCTGTCCCCACCAGCCAGATTATCTACAATCAGGCAATCCTCTCCGCAGTCGATGAGTCCGCAAGGCTCGGACGCGAGGTCGAGATCAGCATTCCCGAGATCTGAGACCTGACCGGCGCAGACAAAAGCTCCCGCAGCGATACCAAACCGCTGCGGGAGCTTTTTGCCCATATTCAGAACAGCCGCGCTACAAGCTCGTCGATATCTCTCGCTATACGCTCCTTCGGCTGCGCGCATTCGAGTATGCGGCACAGCCCGGATCGATCCGCCGTAAAGCTCGAAACGCCTTTTTCGTCGATAGACACAACACCCGCCGCCGATTTATAGAACCACGGGCGCGCGCCGTAAGCTCCGTAAAGCGCCGTCGCCGGATCCCACGAGTGGCGTCCCGCGCGGGAGCCGTGTACGATATACGAAAGCGAATCCGGCGCACTCTCGCCGCCGCGCTCCACCATCGGCGCTCCCGTTATCATGTCCAGTCCCGCCTCGAACGGCAGCAGCACGACCGGCGCCGTGACGCTCGCGAAAAACTCCTGGGCCGCGCCGATGTCGCACAGGATGTTCCATTCCGGAACCGGCTTTATTGAGCCGTCCGCGCCGACGTTGCCCTCCTCAGGCGCAATGCAGTTGATGTGGCTGAAGTTGCAGCCCATCACCGCTATCTCCTCCACCCTTTCACGGACGAGCGCACGGCCGTCGAGCGGCGAATATTCGTCCGGCCCGCTTTTCAGCAGCGCCGCCATATTGGTCAGAAATCCGGTCACAACCAGCGTTGTCTTAGCCTCCGCCTCTGAGAGCAGCCGTCGCAGCAGCTTCACCGCGTCCGGCGTTGTGTCGTAGGACGGCGCGCAGTCGCAGTGAAAGGCGGCCGCAACCGCGCTTGCGTAATTGTCATTGACGGTTCCGGCCGCAGCAGCAGCGCGTCCGATCGGGACGCTCTCCCGGCCATAGTGCCGCAAAAGCGCGTATATGCAGGGAATCGACGCGCGCGCGTCGGCTGAATAGGTCACGCCGATAAGACGGCACTCGCCGCATTTTTCCGCAGCAAGCAGCACGTCCAGCGCCATTACGTCGTCGCAGTCACCGCCAAGATCGGTGTCGAAGATGATGTCCTTTATCTTTTGCATTGTAAGCTCTCCCAATAGTTATTTGGGCCAGTATACCATATTTGCGTAATTATGTCGATCTATTTTTTCAGTGCCGCCGCGATAGCGTCTCGCATGGACTTCGCCTCGTCGCGCGCCGCCGTTTGCCAGTCGGTATCCGGGCGCTTTTTCCATGCGCAGATTATACCGCGCGAGGAATTGATAACGGCTCCCCTGCCGTTTTCGTCGAACGCACCTATGACGTCGCGCGCGCCGCCGCCCTGCGCTCCGTAGCCCGGGACGAGGAAGAAGGTCTCCGGAAATTCACGTCGGAGCTGCGCGAGCTGATCCGGATAGGTTGCGCCGACAACCGCGCCGACTGCGGAATAACCGTATTTCGACGCGCGTGCGCTGTCCGCGCCAAGCCTGCGGCAGAGCCGTCCCATCTCCTCGCTCACGGCGCCGCCGCCCTCGATCGTCCTGTCCTGAAGCTCTCCAGACGACGGGTTGGAGGTCTTGACCAGCACAAAAATGCCCTTGTCGAATTTTTCGCAGAGCCTGAGCGGCGGGACTATTCCGTCCGAGCCTAGATAGCCGTTGACAGTCAGCGCGTCCGCGCCGAACGGCTCCGCAAAGCCCTCCGGAGTTTCTATTCCGCCAAGCCACGCATCGGCATAGGCCTCCATCGTCGAGCCGATGTCGTTACGCTTGCCGTCGGCAATGACGTACATCCCGTTCGCGCGCGCGTATGCTATCGTCTCGGCAAGGCATCTCAGCCCGCGCCAGCCGAACCGCTCGTAATAGGCAAGCTGCGGCTTCACCGCCGGGACGATATCGCACAGCGCGTCGATCATCCCCCTGCCCCACTCCAGCAGCGCCGCCGCCGCGCCCTCAAGTCCGCCGCCGTGCTGCGCGAACGCGCGCTCCTTTATCCCGTCCGCAATATACTCCAGCTTCGGATCCAGCCCCGCCACCGTGGGATTGCTCGTCTGCTCTATCTTTTCGATAAGCCTGTCAAAAGACATATTTTATCCTCCTGTATTTTCAAAGGCTCAGCGCCCTTGCTTTTCCGGCAAGTCTCCTGCCGATAAACGGGCAGTTTGACGACTTGCTCCTCAGCTCGTCCGCGGAGAATATCCGGCTGACGTCGGGATATATCACCGCGAAGTCCGCGCTCGCGCCGGGCCGCAGCGTTCCGGCGGCGATCCCGGTTATCCTTGCCGGATTTACGCTCATCAGACGTATAAGCCCGCCAAGGCTCATCCGTCCGCTTGCGACAAGTGCGGTATAGCTTGCGGCAAAGGAGCTTTCCATGCCGATAACTCCGTTCGGCGCGCTCATAAAGTCCGCCTTTTCCGCGGCGGAGTGCGGTGCGTGATCGGTCGCTATTGCGTCTATCGTGCCGTCGCAGACAGCGTCCAGCAACGCCTCGACGTCCTCTCTCTCCCGCAGCGGCGGATTCATCCGAAAGTTCGCGTCGCGCGCGAGCAGCTCGTCCTCCGTAAGTGTCAGATAATGCGGGGCGGTCTCGGCAGTTACGCGCACGCCCTGCGCCTTTGCCTCGCGTATCGCCTCCGCCGCGCCGCGCGTGCTGACGTGCGCGATGTGAACCGGACAGCCGGTCTCGCGCGCAAGCTCAAGCTCCCGCCGTGTTACGCCGTCCTCGGAGCGCCGATCCATTCCCGGAACGCCCAGCCGCTCAGAGACCCTGCCGAGGTTTATCCTGCCGCCCGCGATTATCGCGAGATCCTCGCAGTGACTTATCACCGTCAGACCCGCCCTTGCCGCCTCGACGAGCGCGTGCCGCATGAGCTCCCGGCTCTCGACAGGCCGTCCGTCATCCGTGACGGCGACCGCGCCCGCAGCCTTCAGCGCCGCAAAATCGGTGAGCGCCTTCCCCTTCATCCCTACGGTTATACACGCCGCGGGATAGATCCGGCAGCCCTCTGCGCGCTCGATGACGTAGCGAACAAGCTCCGGCGTATCCACCGGCGGAAGCGTGTTCGGCATACTGACTATCGACGTAAAGCCGCCCGCCGCCGCCGCTGCGCAGCCGCTTAGGATATCCTCCTTATATGTATAGCCCGGATCGCGCAGATGGACGTGCATGTCCACAAGTCCCGGCGCCACAACGCTGCCCTCCGCGTCGACGCGCGCGGCGTCAAGCTCCCGTCCGTTCGGCTCGAACAGCTCCGCTATCCTGCCGTTTTCGACAAGTATATCCAACCGCGCATCCAGCCCGTCCGCAGGCGAAAGCACCCGTGCGCCATGTATCAAGGCCCGCTCTGCCATAAGCTCCTCCTTATATATTATACAATACAGGCTCCGCCCGAAGGCGAAGCCTGTGCCGTCAGCTTTAAGATATTCCGGAGACACCCGAGGACTCCCCATCCGCCCTTTCGATGGGCGTGAGGAGTCTGCCATTGACGAGGTTGTCGATAAAGCCGCTCTCGCGCTCGTATTCCGCCTTGATCTTGTCCTTCTTGTAGCCGGACATATTCTCCGGCCTGCGTTGCAGAACAAAGCATTCCGGCATATACTCCGAGAGCAGCGGCTCGCCGGCAAAAAGGTCGTTCAGATAAAATCTGTCGCCGTCCACGCCCTCGGCGTTCGGATATTTTTCGGAGAGGTCGATGAAAACGCCGTCAAGCTCGTAATAGTCGTACAGCGTCTGATCCATTATATATATCGATTTTTCGCCGACCGCCATCTCGCCCGCGAAGCGCGTCTGCATTGCGGTGAACACCTCCGAGCTGGTCTCGGCGTCGTCGAGCGGCAGGTTCTGCACGTCTACATAGACGTTGACCTTGCCGTCGCCGTTATAATCCTCGATATATTGCGAGAGCAGCTCGGCTATTCTGTCCTCCTGCTCTGTTATCGTCGTGCCCTTTGTCGCCAATATCACCGTCAGGTCGTATTGCTCCCTGTTTACGCTCTCGCTGACCAGCACCACGAGCAGCACCAGTATTATTGCGCCGATTATCGTGTGCTTCTTGTAATAGAACCAAAAATTTTCCCACCGGCTTTTGCCGGTCAGCTTTTCTCTTTCTGTCGTCTCCGGCTTTTGATCCTCCACGGTCTCCTGCGCGGCGATGTAGTCGCTGCCGTTATCCCATCGGTTTTTCTGTGCACCCACAATGTCATCTCCGTTTTTTCGCATGCAGTCATATCGGTTTTTTTGTAATTTTGTCGTTTTATTGTTTATAGCTATAAAAAGCACTATAATATATTATAAGCATTTTTCAAGCCAAAGCAACGCCTTTCTTTGGACGCTTTGTAAATAAAAAAATTTGTTCAACAATAAACCGGCGGCGCCGAAGCCTCCCGCCGGTTGCACTTGTCCGCCGAGTGTGATATAATATGGGCTGTGACCGGAATAACCGTTGAAAAGGATGAGCTGGATGGAACTGAAAAATATCACCGGCTGCGCCTGCGGCAAGACCCACCGCGCGCTGCTGGACGAATACACAGCCGAACCCGGAGCGATTGCCCGCCTTCCGGAATACGTTGCAAAATATGCCGGTAAACAGGGCGCAAGGGTATTCGTGCTTGCCGACGTCAACACCTTCAAGGCCGCCGGAGAGCGCGTTTGCGGGACGCTTGCCGCAGACGGCGTGACCGTCGCCCGCTACGTGTTCCCGGACGAGGCGCTCAAGCCCTCCGAGAGCGCCGCGGGCTCAGCCGTGATGCACTACGACGTCGACTGCGACGTCATCGTCGGCGTAGGCTCCGGCGTCATCAACGACATCTGCAAGATACTCCACCGCATCTCCGGCAAGCCTTATATCATCGTCGCGACCGCGCCCTCGATGGACGGCTACGCCTCCGCGTCCTCCTCAATGGAGTGCGACGGGGTGAAAACCTCGCTGAACACCATGTGTGCGAACGTCGTCGTCGGCGACCTCGACGTGCTGACCAGCGCGCCGGAGCGGATGCTCGTCGCCGGTATCGGGGACATGCTCGCGAAGTACATCAGCATCACCGAATGGCGGATATCTCACCTTGTGAACGGCGAATATTACTGCGGAGAGGTCGCCGCAATGGTGCGCGCGGCGCTCAAAAAATGCGTCGACAACGCCGACGGGCTGCTGCGGCGCGACGGCGAGGCGGTCAAGGCTGTGTTCGAGGGGCTGATCCTCAGCGGCGTCGCGATGAACTACGCCGGCATCTCCCGCCCGGCCTCCGGTGTCGAGCACTACTTTTCCCACGTCTGGGATATGCGCGGGCTCGAATTCGGCACGCCGGTTGAGCTCCACGGCATCCAGTGCGCGCTCGGCACCCTCTATGCGGCGCGCATCTACGACCGGCTCCGCGACCTCATGCCCGACCGCGAAAGAGCGCTGCGCCACGCCCGCGCCTTTGACTACGCCGCATACAGCGAGACACTGCGCCGGTTCATCGGCAGGGGCGCCGAGGCCATGATAGCGCTGGAGGCAAGGGAGCGCAAATACGACCTCGAAAAGCACGCAAAACGCCTTGACCGCATTATCACGCACTGGGACGATATCCGCGCGATAATTGACGAGGAGGCGCCGCGCGCCGCTGTGATAGAGGACCTCCTCGACCGCATCCACGCGCCCAAGAGCGTCGCCGAGATTGGCATCGACCCCTCGATACTCCGCCAGACCTTCTGCGCGACCAAGGACATCCGCGACAAATACGTGCTCTCCTCCCTCTGCTGGGATCTCGGCATCATCGACGATATCGAAATATACTGAGCTTATGCAGGTTTTTTAGGCCCTTCCCTATAGGGAAGGGTCTTATTTTTGTGCGCGCTTTTTATCTCTTCGCTTGGTTGCACGCTGCGCAACTCTCGCCGATTTTCGGTTGATTTCCGCTACAGTATGTTTTATATTATAATTGTCGTCAAATAACAAAGTCTTTGTATGTTTTGCCGCGCATTGTCATATGAGAAAGGAGTTAATTAATGGCTGATATCCTTGGCCTTGAGAACAAAAACAAGCGGCCTCACCGCATTACAAACACGCTGGACGGCAATTTGACGCTTAAAATATGCGTCGATGCCGCAAGGGGAGAGACGGTCGTGCGCGTCAACGGCTCCGAAGTCTGCCGCGCGGACGCCGGAGACGGAGCGTCGCCGTTTTTGTGCGGAAACGTCTCCCTCCCGCGGGGCGAGTTTACGCTCGAGATCGAGAGCGGTTGCGAGATCGGGAAAATCCTGATTGCCGAGGCGCTGGATCCAAAAACTCCGGAGGACTTTGACCTGCTTTTCATGAACCGCAAGCGGGACTGGGTATTCGAGCGCGACAGATTTGAATATTCACCGGAGCAGCTTGCGATTTTGCGCCGCCACGGTTTTCTTTTTGACCAGCCGAACGATACCGCGCTTGGCAAAGCGCCGTCCGGCGTTCCTCTCGGCGGGATGGGCTGCGGAAAGCTGGAGATAACCGCCGACGGAATGCTCACCTCGTTCACCGGCAACAACAATCAGGATTGTCCCATATACCGCATTCCCGGCGCGTTCATGGCGCTGGCGGAAGGAGAGAACGTCCGCATCATCCGCAGCGACCCTATAGAGCTGCCGTATACTCCCGCGCAGGATATCTCGTCCGACCTCGAATTTCCCTTTGCCCGGCTGCACTGCTCCGATCCGGCGCTCGGGACCGTCGCGGATATCGAGGCTTTTTCGGCGCACATTCCCGGCAACGCCGCGGATTCGGCGCTTCCCTGCGTCTTTTGGGAGATATCGCTGCGCAATTTGGCCGATCGCGACGCCGACGCCGCCTTTTGCTTCTCATGGGAAAATATCATAAACGTTGGGGGCAGCATGACTGTCCACAACGCGGGAGAGCGCCTGTTCCCGCTGTGTTATCACACCTGGAACTGCTCCTACCCCTGGTCTGACCGACGTGTCAACCGCTGCCGACGCGACGGCTCGTCGCTCCTCTTCTATGCGGACGACAACCGCGGAAACCCGTCCTCCTTTGGCGAGCATCTGCTCTGGTGCTCCGAGCCGGATGCGGAGGGTTATCCCGAGCGCTCGATACTGCCGGAGGACGAGGGGGCTTTTGCGGATATTATAGCCGGAAAGGACGCGGCGCTCCCAAAAAGCGAGAGCGAATTTCGCGCGGGAGCATGGCTCGTGCGGCGTCGGCTCGCTCCGGGCCAAAGCGCGTCATTCCGCTTCGCCCTCGCGTGGCACATGCCGACGCTGCTTGACGACGAGGGGCACGACTACGGCGTCGAATATGCCAACCGCTTTGCAAGCGCCGGAGAGGTTCTCAGATACGCCCTTGCCGAGCGCGACCGCCTTTTTGCCGAAACAAAGGCGTTCAACGATATCATAAACCGCTCCAGCCTGCCCGGCTGGTTCAGGCGCCGTTTGCTGGACGACCGCTTCGTCGTCAACACCTGCTCGTGGTACGACCGCGATGAAAACTTTTCCGTCAACGAGGCTCCGACCGGCATGGCAGGCTGTCTTGGCACGCTGGATCAGCGCACCGCCTCGCAGGTCTATTACACCACCTTCTTCCCTGAGCTGGACGCGCGCGAGCTGGATCTGTTCCGGCGCTCGCAGGCGGAGGACGGCATGTGCGCGCACGAGATAGGCTTTGCGGCAATAAGGCTCTGGGCGCGCCCCTTCTCCAAATGGCCGGATCTCGCCTGCTCATATGTGATACAGGTGTTCCACCACTATCAGCGCACCGGCGACCTCGAATTTCTGCGGCTGCACTGGCCGCACATTGTCAAGGCCATCAACTGGACGCTGACGCTTGACGACGAGCGCTGCGGCATACCGTTCATCTGCCCGGGACGCGGCACAACCTACGACAACCAGTTCTGGGAGGGCGTCAACGCCTTTATTGCAACGATGCAGCTCGCTGCCTACCGTCTCGGCGCAGCGGCGGCGCGGGCTCTCGGCCACGGCGATATCTCCGGCAGGTGGGACGCGCTTGCCGACGGCGCGCAGAAATACCGCATGGAGCACCTTTGGAACAGTCAGGGACGCTACTTCAACAACGCCTATAACCCGCGTACCGGCGAGATCGATGACTCCTGTTTTATCGCGGCGCTTGCAGGCGACTGGGCGGAGCTGCGCGCCGGTATCGCGCCGGAGCTTCCGCGCGAGCTGATCGGCAAAATAGCCTCCGCCATCACCGCCAACTGTGTCGGCGAGCACGGCATCTCGGATCAAGGCGGCCGCCGCGAGACCACGGAAGGCTTTATGCAGTACCCAATGGCGTATCTCGCCTCCCCTGCGCTGTTCGGCGGCGCTTCCGAGGCCGCATGGCGGTTTGCCGAGGTCAATGACCGGGTGCTGGAGCAGCCGGGCTGCTCCAACCATTTCGATCAGGCGCTTACCTACGGCTTTGACGGCAGCCGTCACGGGCTTCCCTATTATATGACTGCCCCCGCCTCATGGAACATGCTGGAGGCGCTTTCCGGGCTCACCGCCGATCTCGGCTGCGGCACTCTCGCTCTTGCGCCATATCTCGACAAGGGCTACCGTCTGCCGGTGTTCCTGACCGGCTGCGCCTTTGAGCTGATATGCTCCGCCTCCGGCGGCGAGCTGCGGCTGGAGCCTATCCGCTCCGCGAGGCCGAACAGCTTCACCTGCCTGCGCGTCGCCGGAAAATGGAGCGTCGAGGGAGTGTGCGGACGTTTTGACGGCTGCGGCACCGAATTTGATATCGATTTTGATCCGGGACGGAGCGCACTGCTGCTCCGCAGAGCATAACGGAGGGCCTGCAACGAACGATAAGCCTGAGCTCCGCCGCCTTGCTGCCGATATCCGCATCTGGACGATACGTCGGATGGCGGCATTCGGCACGGGATATATCGGCGGATGCATGTCCGTCGCCGACGCGCTTGCGGCGCTTTACGGACGCGTGATGAACGTCCGCCCCGAGGAGCCGCGCCGGAGCGGACGCGACTATCTCGTCATGTCAAAGGGGCACTGCGGCACTGCGCTTTGCTCGGCGCTTGCGCTGCGCGGCTTTTTTCCCGTCGAATGGCTCTATACGCTAAACCGGCTCGGCTCCCGTCTGCCAAGCCACTGCAACCGCGACCTTACGCCCGGCGTAGACGCCTCCACCGGCTCGCTCAGGCAAGGCGCATCGTTTGCGGCAGGCTTTGCGCCGGCCAAAAAGCTCCGTCAGGCCTCCGGACGCGTCTATGCAATTCTCGGCGACGGCGAGCTTCAAGAGGGGCAGGTCCGAGAGGCGGCGCAGTTCGCGGCGCATCACAAGCCGGACAAACTGACGCTTCTGATAGACAACAACGGAGCGCCTCTCGACGGCCGTGGCGCGGATATCTCAGACCCGTTTGATATCCGCGCCAAATTCTCGGCCTTCGGCTTTGCGGCGGAAAACGCCGCGAGCGACGATCCCAAAGCGATAGCAACCGCGCTTGAGCGCTCATCTCCGGCGGATATCCCGCGCGCCGTCGTGCTCAAAACGGTCAAGGGCGCCGGCTGTATCTTCGCTGAGCGCGTATTCCCCAACCATCATCCGAGCGTGACGCGCAGGGACGCCGAGGATGCGATAATCGAAATTGAGCACCGTTACAGAGAAAATCTCCGCCCGGGGGGTGAGCCTATATGAAACGAGAGCTTTCCCCGCCAAGCGACGTCCACGCCGCGGATGAGACTGCGATGCGCGACGCCTATTGCCGTGCGCTCATTGCGCTTGTCGAACGCGGCGAGCGCATAATCGCCGTCGAGGCCAACGTTATGGTGTCGATGGGCACGACTGCGTTTGTGCAGCGTTTTCCCCGGCGCTCGTTCAACTGCGGCATCCGGGAGGCCAACGCCGTATGCGTCGCCGCCGCGCCTACGATCAGGTTTTTCTCTCGGTCGGCTATCAGGGCGCCAACGTCAAGCTCATCGGCGGAGACGCAGGAGTTACAGCCGCATATAACGGCTGCACCCACATGCCGTTCGAGGATATGGCGCCGATGCGCGCCGTCCCCGGCATGACAGTGCTCGCCCCCGCCGGCACCGTCGCGATAACCGCGCTTGTTCCGCTCGCCGCAGCCTTCCCGCACAGCGTCTATATGCGCTGCTCCCGCAAGAATATGCGGAGGATATATGCTCCGGAAGCGCGCTTCGGGCTTGGGCGCGCCAACCTGCTGCGCGACGGTGCGGACGTGACCATCCTCTCAGCCGGGATATAGGACGCAGCCGGCATCCTTGCCGCAAGGGGTATCTGCGCGCGCGTCGCCGATATGTTCTCCGTCGTGCCGCTTGACCGCGAATTTGTGCCGGAATCGGCCGAGCTCACCGGACCGCAGCGTTTGCGGAGGGCTCGGCGAAGCCGTCTGCCGCCTGCTCGCCGCCGAAGGGCCCGCTCCGGTCGAGCTTGTCGGCGTATACGACGCCTACGGCGAGACAGGCTCGCTCGAACAGCTCATTCCCCGGTTTCACCTTGCGCCGAAGGATATCGCGGCGGCGGCCATGAGAGCCGTCGAGCGTAAAAAAACACATAGACCCTGATTATCAGGAGGTGCGTGATGGACAGAAGAATAACGGACGCATATGAGGGCAGAACCGGCGACGGATATATCCTGCCGTTTTTCTGGCAGCACGGCGAGGAGCACCGGCTGCTCGAGGAGGAGATAGACGCCATACAGCGCTGCGGCATAGGGGAATTTTGCGTGGAGAGCCGCATCCATCCGAAATTTTGCGAGGAAAAGTGGTGGGAGGATCTCGGCTTCATCCTCGGCGAGGCAAGGCGGCGCGGAATGCGCGTCTGGCTGCTGGACGACAAGCGTTTCCCGTCCGGCTACGCCAATAATTATATCGAGAGCCACCCGGAGCTGCGCGCGCGATTTCTTTGGTCCACCTATCGCGACTACGCCGGTCCACGGCGCGGCGCCGCGCTGCTGCCCACGCCCAAGGGCGACGGCCAGCGCTTCGTCTCCGTAACGGCGTACCGGCGGGACGAGGGCTCCGGGCGAATCCGTGGCGACGGCGTGCCGCTGCTGCAACATTATCGCGACGGACTGATACGCTGGGATATCCCGGACGGCCTGTGGCGGGTATATTACGTTGCGGACACCCACAATTCCGAAAGCTCCGGCAGGCTCAATTACGTCGATATGCTCTCGGCAAAATCCTGCCATGCCATGATAGACGGCGTCTATCAGCCGCATTATGAGCATTTTTCAGAATATTTCGGCTCCGTTTTCGCCGGATTTTTCTCCGACGAGCCGGGCTTTGGCAATGAGAGCGGCTATTACGGCACGCTCGGGCGCGAAGGAACCATCCTGCCGTGGAGCGACGCGCTGTTGCCTGAGCTCTGCAAGCGCTCCGGCTTTTCGCAAGAGAGGCTGCTCGCGCTTCTTCCCGGCCTCTGGCACGACGTGGGTCATGCCGTTCACCTGCTGCGTTACGCCTATATGGACGCCGCCTCCGACGCGTATTCCCGCAGCTTCAGCCGACAGCTCGGCGATTGGTGCCGCGCGCACGGCGTCGAATATATCGGCCATGTAATCGAGGACAACAACGCCCATCAGCGCTTAGGATACGGCGCGGGCCACTTTTTCCGCTCGATGGCCGGACAGGATATGGCGGGCTGTGATATAGTGCTGCACCAGATCGCGCCCGGACAGTACCGTCTGCCGCATGCGGCCGCTATAGACGGCGGTGCGGATCCGAAATTCTTCAACGTCACCCTGCCCAAGCTCACCGCCTCCCTCGCCCACATCCAGCCGCTCAAAAAGGGGCGGGCGCTCTGCGAGATATTCGGCGCCTTCGGCTGGGCGGAGGGCGTCCCGACGATGAAATATTTGGCGGATCTGATGCTTGTCAGCGGCATAAACCGCTTTGTCCCTCACGCCTTCACTCCGAAAGAGAACGATCCCGACTGCCCGCCGCATTTTTACGCGCGCGGCCGCAATCCGCAATTTCCGGCGTTTGTGCTGCTCATCGGCTATATGAAGCGCATGGCGCACATCCTGTCCGGCGGCGTGCATCAGCCGGACGTTGCTGTATACTACAACGCCGAGGCGGAGTGGTCCGGCGGGAAAAGTATGCTCCAGCAGGAGGTCTGCGACCTGTTGACGCGCAACCGGCTCGACTACGACCTGCTGCCGATGGACGCTCTCCTGCACGCTGCCGAGGTTGATGAGGGAGTGCTGCGCGTTGGTTCCGAGCGCTACGGCGCGCTGCTCGTGCCATACAGCCAATATCTGCCTCTGCGGCTTATCGAGCGCCTTGGGGAGCTTTCGCGGAGCGGACTGGCGATCCTCTTTGCGGACACTATGCCCGATTCAGCCACCGACGGCACGCCGGTCGGCGAGACGCTCGCGCTCTGCGAGGCGCTTCCGCTCCTGCTAATCCCTGCGGCGCTGGAGGCGCGCGGAATGAGGAGCGTGAGCTTTTCCTCCTCCACTCCCGCGCTGCGCTTTTATCACCTTCGCCGCGACTGCGACATTTATATGCTCTGGAACGAGGACACCGCGCAGGAGCTCGACTGCATCGCGCAGCTTCCCGGCGAGGGCCGCGCCGTGCTCTACGACGTCTGGCAAAACCGCCTCCTCCGGCCCCAGGAGGACGGCGGCGTCCGAATAAGGCTTGCGCCGGGAGAGGCTGTGGTCATCTTCTTCGACGGCGGCTCCGAGGAATATCCTCCCTTTGATTACCGTGACGCGCCGAGAGCCGAGCTTGAGGCCGAATGGCTGGTATCGCTCAGCGAGGACGGCCTTGGCTTTCGTGAATATTATCGCGGCGCCCCGCGCGATTTGGCGCCGGAGCTGCCCCGCTTCTGCGGCGTCGTCCGCTATGAAACGACGGTCGTATTCGATTTCGGAACGCTGCCCGGAGCGCTGGAGCTTGACGACGCCGGAGAAACGGCGTCGCTCACCGTCAACGGCTGTGACTGCGGCACGGCGGTGCGACAGCCGTACCGCTTTGACATATCCGGCTGCGTCAGACGTGGCGAAAACTCGATTGTGATCGATATCACCGCCAATCCGGGCTATCGCGAGCGGGATTTCTTCTCCAGCTTTCTGCCGCTCCCCCCAACCGGGCTTTGTGGCAAGGTATATATTATATAGAGAAACGCCAATATGTTGGAGGTATTGATATGACCAGAGACGAAGCGCGAAAAAAAGCGTGCGCGCTTGTATCCGAAATGACACTGGATGAAAAAATCGGACAGCTCCGCTCCATTGCTCCGGCAATAGAACGGCTCGGCGTGCCGGAATACAACTGGTGGAGCGAGGCGCTGCACGGAGTGGCCCGCGCCGGTCAGGCGACGGTTTTTCCTCAGGCGATCGGACTTGCCGCCTCCTTCGACCCCCTGCTCGTCCACAGCGTAGCCGACGCAATCTCCACCGAGGGACGCGCCAAATTCAACGCCTATTCCTCGCACGGCGACCGCGGCGGCTACAAGGGGCTGACCTTTTGGGCGCCGAACGTAAATATCCTTCGCGACCCGCGCTGGGGACGCGGCCACGAGACCTACGGCGAGGATCCCTATCTCACCGCCGAAACCGGAAAGGCGTTCGTGTGCGGCATGCAGGGCGAGGGAGAGACGCTGAAAACCGCCGCCTGCGCGAAGCATTTTGCGGCGCACTCCGGCCCCGAGGGCGTTCGGCACAGCTTTGACGCAAGGGTGTCTCCCAAGGATCTCGAGGAGACCTACCTCCCCGCCTTTGAGGCTCTGGTGCGCGAGTCCGGCGTCGAGGCGGTCATGGGCGCTTATAACCGGCTGAACGGCGTGCCCTGCTGTGCAAATCCCCATCTTATCCAAGACATCCTGCGCAAAAAATGGGGCTTTGAAGGGCATTTTCTCTCCGACTGTCTTGCGCTGCTCAACATGGACCGCTTTCACAAATACACCGCCGGCCCGACGGAATCCGCCGCAGCCGCAATCAACGCCGGCTGCGAGCTCAACTGCGGCGACGCATACCTGCATCTGCGCGAGGCCTGCGACGCCGGACTCGTCGAGGAAAAGACGATAACCGACGCCGCCGTCAGGCTGTTTACGACCCGCTATCTTCTCGGCCTTTTTGACGGCAGCGAGTACGACGGCATCCCGTATTCCGTCGTCGAGTGCAAGGAGCATCTGGCGCTCGCCGAAAGGGCGGCTGCCGAAAGCTTCGTGCTGCTCAAAAACAACGGGATTCTTCCGCTGAGCCGCAGAAAATATAAAACCGTCGGTGTCATAGGCCCCAACGCCTATCGCCGCGAACCGCTGCTCGGCAACTATCACGGCTCCGCCTCGGAATACGTCACCGTTCTCGACGGACTGCGCGAATATCTCGACGGCAGCGCCCGGCTGCTCTACTGCGACGGCTGCGAGCTGTTCCGTGAGATCAACGACCCGCACCCCACGTCAGAGGCGATGATCGTTGCGGACAACAGCGATATCGTCATCCTCTGTCTCGGGCTGGACGAGACGCTCGAGGGCGAGGCCGGCGACGCCGGAAACGCCTTTGCCTCCGGCGACAAAGCCGGGCTGAGCCTGCCGGAGCCGCAGCTCCGCCTGATGTGCGACATAGCCGCCTCCGGCAAGCCCGTCGTGCTGTGCATGCTTGCGGGAAGCGACATCGACCTGAGCTTTGCCGCCGAGCACTTTGACGCGATCCTCTGGGCGTGGTATCCCGGCGCGCAGGGCGGGCGGGCGCTTGCAAAGACGCTATACGGCGAATATTCGCTGTTTGGCAAGCTGCCCGTCACCTTCTATCGCTCCGTCGGCGACCTTCCGGATTTTGAAAGCTATTCCATGGCAGGCCGCACCTATCGTTATATGCTGGCTCCGGCGCAGTATCCCTTCGGCTACGGACTGAATTACGGCGACGTGCACGTCACCGACGCCGCGCTCAGACAGGACGACGGCGTCTGCGTAAAAGCAACGCTCACAAACGCCGGAGTCGTCGATACGGACGAGGTCGTGCAGGCGTATATCCGTCACACCTCCTCCCCCCTTGCGCCGCCTAACCCGGCGCTGTGCGCGATGAAACGCGTCCGCCTCCGCGCAGGTGAGACCGTCGAGGTCGAGCTTCCCGTGTCCGGACGCGCCTTCACCGTCGTGGACAACGACGGCGTCCGCTTCACTCCGGGCGGCGAATATGCCCTCCATATCGGCTGCGGACAGCCGGACAGACGCACGGAGGAACTTACCGGAAAGCGATCTATTGAGGTGATTTGCACAATTTGAAGCCAGCACATCTATCAATTTTAGCTAAAAGCCAATGGAGTTGCGTAACGCGCAACTCCATTGCTTCAGGCGGTTGATTTCCTATAATTTTCAATGCTATACTATTTTATGTAAGGGCAAAACGCAAAAATTGTAAAGCGATATCGTGTGTACGGATAACCACTTTACACCTCAAGATCCATAAAACTCAAAAGATGGAGGTAATCGCCGATGCGCTCGATCCAAAACAAGCTTTTCCGCAACGGCAGGCAAAAAAGACGCCTAAGCCGCGACGTGAGCGACAACATCCAATACTACCTGATGATGTCCTTCACTCTCATTCTGGCGTTCATCTTTTGCTATCTGCCGTTGTTCGGCCTTGTGATAGCCTTTCAGAATTACGGCGCGGGCAAGCCGTTTCTCGGGCCGGGCGTCGAATGGGTCGGACTGAAATGGTTCAAGCAGTTTGTATCGTCCTTTTATTTCACGCGCATCATCCGCAACACCATCCGGCTGAGCCTGATGAGCCTGTGCATCGGTTTTCCGGTGCCGATAATCTTCTCTCTTTTCCTCAATGAGGCTCGCTCGGACGGCTTCAAAAAGACGGTGCAGACCATAAGCTATATGCCGCACTTTCTCTCCGCAGTCATTGTCGCCGGAATCGTCAAGAGCTTCCTTGACAACGACGGCATTATCATCCAGCTTCTCGGCTACGTCGGCATCCATCTGACCGCAGTGAACACAAGTCAGGGCGCGTTTCCGTGGATATATCTCTTTACGTCGATCTGGATGGGCTTTGGCTGGAGCTCGATACTCTACCTCTCCACCATCGCCGGGATCGACCCGGGGCTTTACGAGGCGGCGGCGATTGACGGCGCGGGACGGCTGAAGTGCATATGGTACATAACGCTCCCGTGCATGATGCCGCTCATCACCATCCAGCTCATCCTTGCCATCGGCGGCATACTCGGCGCGGATTCGGAGCTTATCCTACAGCTCTACAACCCTTCCGTCTACGAGACCGCAGACGTGCTTGGAACCTATATGTACCGCGAAACGCTGCTCAAGGCGGATTACAGCTACGGCACCGCCAGCGGGCTGCTGCTTAGCATGATCGCCTTCGGCCTCACCTATATTGCAAACTCCGTCTGCCGCAGGCTGACCGACTGGTCGATGTGGTGATGCGCCCGCTGAGTCAAGACGTAAGGAGGAATAGAATTGGCTGCAAAAGCAATCGCTAAATCCAATAAAATAAAGAGCAACCGATGGAGCATGTTTGACACCGTAGTCACCGTTGTAATGGTCATGGCGTCGCTCGTCTGTCTGTATCCGCTGCTGTTTGTCATCTCCTGCTCCGTCTCGGATACGAGCGCCGTGCTCGCCAACAAGGTGATTCTGTGGCCGGTCGGCTTTTCGGTTGAAATGTATAAGCTGATTCTGAAAGACCCCAGCTTCTGGATTGGCTTTCGCAATTCGACGTTTTACGTCGTCGTGAGCTGTCTGCTCACCCTTGTCAACACCGTTTCCGTCGCCTATCCGCTGACCCGCCCGAACCTCAAGGGACGTAAGCTTCTCACGCTTTATCTGCTCATCACCATGTATTTTTCCGGCGGTATGATACCCTCCTTCATCGTCGTGTCCAAGCTTGGGCTCTACAACACCGTCTGGGCGCTGCTGCTCCCCTGCTACAGCGCGTACAACATCATCCTCTGCCGCACCTTCATGGCGTCGCTTGGCAACGAGCTTGTTGACTCCGCCTTCATCGACGGCGCGAACCAGTTCCAGACGCTCATCCGTATCGTGCTCCCGCTGTGCAAGCCGGTGCTCGCGGTCATCATGATCTACACCATCGTGGGCGTGTGGAACTCGTGGCTGGGCGCGCAGATCTATACCACCAAGCAGAACATTCAGCCGCTCCAGATCTACCTGCAACGCATCATCAACCAGACAAACCTGCTCAACATGAGCGGCGACCTGATGAAAAACCTGCCGATCGAGGTGCGGCAATACTACGCAAAGATGCAGCTTTCGGCAAAGCAGATACGCTACGCCGCCATCGTGCTCGTATCTCTGCCCATACTTATGGTCTATCCGATGTTTCAAAAGCACTTCGCCAAGGGTGTAATGCTCGGCTCCCTGAAGGGATAACGACGTTTTTAAAGCCGTCTCCGGTCTCGGCGCGGTAGATGCATATGCCGCCCGTACACCGCGCGCCGCTTTGAAATAAAACCTTTTTTAAAAAAACCGAAAGGAGATCAATCAAATGAAAACCAAGCTTTTAGGCCTCATTTTGGCGGTCGTGATGGTAGCCGCACTGTTTTCCGGCTGCGCCGGCGGCGGAAATCAGAGTGGTCCGGATTCCTCCAAGGCCCCCGAAAGCTCAAAAAACGAAAGCAAGCCCGAAAACGACGACAGCAGCACCCCGCAGGAGCTTATCACCGTTAAGATTCTCTGCCAGTATTGGCCCGGCGATTTCAGCGTCCAAGCCAAATACGAGGACGGCGAGTACGCCTCCATACAACAGTTCCACGAGGATCTTTCCGAATACGGCGTGAAAATCGAGCCGGAATTTATAGCCAGCGATTCCTTTGCCAACGTCGTAGCTACAAGAATGGTCACCGGCGACGACATGCCCGATCTCGTATCCTATCTGTGGACCGGAAACGGCGAGACCGACGTCATGGGCTGGGCGCGCAACGGACTTATCCGCGACGTTGACGGCATGATCTCCGAATACGACACCGACGGCTCCATCAAGCAGTTCTATGACGAGTACGCCCCCGGGCTCTGGGAATCCTCTCACCTTGAGGACGGCAAGCTCTACTGGTTCACCTATCTTGGAAGCAACCTGTACGCCATCGACGAGAACACCCATGAGCTTGTCCGCAACGCGGGCTGCTACACCCTCTCGCTCCGCAAGGACTGGCTTGACAAGCTGGGCGTCGAGATGGGTGAAAACGACATCTACACCCCGGAAAAGCTGCACGAGGTTCTCAAGCTCATGCGCGACAACGACGCAAACGGCAACGGCGCGAACGATGAGCTGCTCGATATCGATATCTCCTCCTTCAACAACGGCATCGCTCAGGCATACGGTCTGACATATCAGCTCATATGCGGCTACCGTGAAAATGAGAAAAAGGTATTTTGCAACTTCTTTGACGAGGGCCTTGCCGACTATGTCAACTACATGAAGCAGCTCTACAACGAGGGCCTGATAGATTCCGGCTCCATCGACAATCAGGGCGGCTTCATGGAGCAGAACCGCTCCGCCGCGATGTACAACATGTTCCAGTGGGAGTATGAGGCAAGCATGCCGGACGTCGAGGGCGTTCAGTACTACCCGATCTACCTTGACCTCACCGGCAACCTCGCCGACGGCGCCTACATCCGAGGCGGCTATTCCAAGGGCACCTCCTACGGTCAGTATTTCGTCCCCACCGCCAGTGACAACGTCGAGGGCGTAATGCGTCTGATGGACTACATCTACACCCTCAGATACGGACGCCTGAGCCAGTTCGGCGTTGAGGGCAAGGGCTACACCATCGACGAGAACGGCCTTATCGTCAAGATTCAGTCCTCCTCCACCGTCGAGGACAGCCCGGAGCGCAGAGAACAGGATCCTCTCGGCTTCTTCCTCGTGGTTCCGGCCATTGGCGTTGAGTCCTCCGTCGGCGCGGCAATCGACACCCAGCCGCTATATCTCCAGGAAAAAACGAGATGGGGCTGGAATTTCCGCGATAACACCGCGAAATACTTTGACTTTCTGCCCGAGATCACCGAGTACTCCATGCCCTCTCAGGCCGAGGCGGACACCATCGCCGAAAAGGGCACCGAGCTTGAGACCTACTGCAAGGAGCTGATTACCGATCTCATCCTTGGCAGAAAATCCCTCGACGACCTTTCCACCTATCAGGCTGAGCTTGAAAAGCTGGGTATCAACGATTATATCGCCGTTTTCCAGGCTCGCCTCGACCGCACCGTTGCCGCTGAAAAATAACATGACCGCAATTTCAGCCGGCCTTGCACGGAGGGGTCTGCCCGGCCCCTCCCTCTGCTTCTCTTTCCGTTCACGCTTCGTTAATAGCCGCAACATCAGAAGTTCACATTGTTTTGCTATATAATTCATTTTCGCGTGATACTACTTTATCATAAATGAAAGAGAGGTAATGACAATGCTTGATTCCCTGAACCGCGGCCTTGAAATAATGAAGTATATCGTGATAAACCGCTGTGCAAGCGTGAGCGAGATCGCGCAGGTATTCGATATAAACAAGAGCACGGCGTCCCGCATCCTCTCCGTGCTTGCCAGCCACAATCTGATAAGCAAGGACGAAAAGACGATGAAGTACTATTCCAGCGTCGGCACGCTGCTGTTCTCCGCCAGAACCATGTCCACCTCGCTGATACTTGACGAGCTGCGCCCACTGCTGCGCACCCTTGCCGAGGCGGTCAACATGACCGCTCAGGTCGGCGTTTTCAAGCAGGGCGGCGTTTTTTTGATAGATCAGGTCAAGAGCGCCAGCAACCGTTTTCTCAAGGAGCCGGCCTTTCCCGGAATGGAGGAGCCTCTGCACTGCACCGCCCTCGGCAAATGCGTGCTCGCCTATATGCCCGAGGAGCAGACCGCCGCGCTGATGAAGGATTACGTCTACACCAAATACACCGACGCCACCATCACCTGTATCGATCAGCTTAACGCGGAAATGGAGCTTATCCGTCAAAACGGCTATGCACGCGACATGGGCGAATATTCCGCCAAGGTCTATTGCATGGCGGTCCCCGTCTACGACAAGGACGGCGGCGTTAAATTCAGTCTCGGCGTCTCCGGAAACAGATTGTATCTCGAAAATGAGCGCGTATTCCAGCAGGTGCTAAAAAAAGTCCAAAAGACCTCCGAGCAGATAAACGGAAAATATTCGGCGAGCGACATATAGTTCGCCTTTTACTTTGAAAATTATGAGAATTATATAAATCTAACACGATTGTTGAGGTATGACAATGACAGGTGGACAATATATTATCAAATACCTGGAAAACGAGTGCGTACCGTATGTGCTTGGCATCCCCGGACACGGCGTGCTGAGCCTGTTTGATGCGCTGCGCGAGAGCGACGAAGCCGGCCACGTCAAATATATTCAGGTCAAGCACGAGCAGGCCGCGGTGCATATGGCAGACGGTTACTATCGCGTTGCCGGGCATCCGCTCGCAACAATTTCATCCATAGGCCCCGGATCCATGAACACCCTTATCGGGCTTGCCACCGCCTATATCGATTCCAGTGCCGTCCTCGCGCTGTGCGGCGACGTCCACACCAACATGAAGGGCGTCGGCGTCCTACAGGAGCTTGAGCGCAAGCAGGACTCCTCCTTTGTCAAGCTCATCGAGCACGTCGTCAAGCGCGCGTGGCGCGCCGAGAATGCCGGGCAGCTCCCGCGCATCATGGAGAGCGCGTTCGCCAATATGTGCTCCGGGCGCCCCGGACCCGCCGCCATTGCCCTGCCAATGGACGTTCCCGCCAACGAGATCGGCTTCGAGCCGTCCGCAGCGCCGTTCAGACAGCCTGTCTCCGCCGGGCGCATACACGGCGAAACGGTCGAAAAAGCCATAGACATAATGAAAAACTCCCGTCGTCCCGTTATCCTTGCAGGGGGCGGCGCGCTGCGAGCAAGAGCCGCAAAGGAGCTGCTCGCCCTTGCCGAACGCTGGGACGCCGCCGTCGTCACCACCCTTGCCGGAAAGAGCTCCTTTCCCGAGGATCATCCGCTGTATTGTTTCCACTCCGGCTCCAAGGGTACGCCGGTTGGGCTGGAGATCTGCCGCAGCGCGGACGTTATACTTGCCGTCGGCGTACGCTTTGCCGACGAAACCACCTGCTCTTACCGTGCAGGCTCAGCCTTTTCCTTCCCAAAAACCAAGCTTATACACGTTGACCTTTGCGCGGAAGAGATCGGCAAGAACTATACCGCCGATCTTGGAATCGTCGCCGAGCTGAAGATGGCTCTCAGCCAGTTCTGCGAGGCATATCCGCGGCAGGAGCGCCGCAGCGAATATCGCAGGGAGATCGCCGCGCTCAAGGCGGACTGGGCGGAGCGGCTCCGGGTCAAACGCGCCGCCGCCACCGAAAAATGCACGATATCCCAGCTCATCGGCGAGATGAATCGCACGCTCCCCCGCGAGACTATCATCGCCTCCTCCTCCGGCAACACTCAGGCGCAGCTTTTTCAGGAATATGTTTTTTCAGAGCCCTATACCAACCTCACCACCGGGGGCTTTTCGACGATGGGTTGGTCGCTCCCGGCTGCTGCGGGTGCAAAGCTTGCCCGCCCCGAAGCGCCGGTCGTGGCGCTCGTTGGTGACGGAGATTTTATGATGACCATGCAGGAGCTGGCAACCCTCGTGCAATACCGGCTCCCCGTCGTCGTTATCATGGCCAACAACTGCGGCTGGTTTGCGATAAAAGATTTGCAGCACGACGCCTTCGGCAAGGACTACCTCTTCGGCAACGACTGGCTGAAGGACGGCGAGCTGTATTCCCCGGACTTTGCCGCCGCCGCAAGGGCGTTTGGCATGGATGCCAAGCGCATTTCGCGGCGCGAGGAGGTCGGTCCCGCGCTTAAAGAGGCGCTCGCGCTCGGACGGCCGTATCTGCTCGAGGTGGACGTCTGCCGTGACTATCCCAACACCGGCGGCGACGCTTTCGGCTGGTGGGACGTTCCGGTGCCGGCCTATATCTCAGAACGCCGCCGCGCATTTGAGCGAGCGCGCGACGAGGAATTCAGAAAGCTTTGAAAGGAGCGTCGGACTTGAAAATAGCCGTTGTAAACGAAATATCCACTGCCTCGCGGCACCCGGCGGTCATGGCTGCGCTTGCGGACGGCGGACACGAAATAATAAACGCCGGCATGACCTCCCAAAGCGACCTGCCCTCCCTGACCTATCTTCACACCGGCCTTATCTCGGCGCTGCTGTTGAATCTGCGCGCCGTGGACATGGTGATTGGCGGCTGCGGCACCGGCGAGGGGTATATGAATTCCGTGCTGCAATATCCCGGAGTGAGCTGCGCGCTGATAACCGAGCCGCTCGACGGCTGGCTTGCGCGCCGCATAAACGACCCAAACTGCATCTCTCTTGCGCTCAACAAGGGGTTTGGCTGGGCCGGAGAAGAGAATCTCAAGCTGC
>CANNTZ010000003.1 GCA_947522735.1 uncultured Oscillospiraceae bacterium
TGGAGCTGGTGGCCGGACTTGAACCGGCGACCTGCTGATTACGAATCAGCTGCTCTACCGACTGAGCCACACCAGCATATTCTACTTTTATAAACGAACAGCAATATTATACCACACTACGGCGCGCCGCGTCAAGTGGAAAAATACAATAAAGTTAAATTTCTCGATTGACACCGTCCCGCTCCTGGTCTATAATATAGAAAAAACAGAAATACGGGGGAGCAAGGGCTATGGAGCTCAAGGGCAAGAGGATACTTTTTCTCGGCGACAGCATAACCGAGGGCGTGGGAGCATCGGACCTCGATCACGTATACTGGAAGCAGCTTGGCAGGCGCACAGGAGCCGATTGCGTCGGCTATGGCGTCAGCGGAACGCGCATCGCGCGCCAGCATGTCGTCGAGGACTGCGAAAAGCTCGGCAACTTCTGCGACCGGGCCGCAAGGATGGAGGACGGCGCCGATATCGTCGTCGTATTCGGCGGTATAAACGACTTCTCTCATGGCGACGCGCCTCTCGGCACGCCGGACGATCAGACCAACGAGACCTTCTGCGGCGCGCTCAACGTGCTCATCACAACCCTTGTCAACAAATATCCCGGCGCGACCGTCGTTTTCATGACCCCGCTGCACACTCCCTGCGAGGAAGCGCCCTTCAACAGCCGCAGCCTCCGCGCCGCCGGAACGCTGTACGATTACGTGGACGCTATCATCGACGCCTGCGGATATTACGCCGTGCCGGTGCTCGATCTCTTCCGCGTCAGCGGCATACAGCCGCGCGTCGACATCCTCCGGGAAAAATACCTGCCGGACGGCGTGCACCCCAACGACGCCGGAAACCTGCGCATTGCAGAACGGCTCGAAGGCTTCCTTAGAAGCCTCTGAGCCGCGCGTTGCATGATAATATGGCGCCGCCGCTGCGGATATCACTCCGCGGCGGCTTTTTCGTCCGACTTTTCCTCTTCAAGCTGCGGAGGAGTAAGGACGATCCTGCCCTCCTCGAGATCGACCTTGACCTTGTTCTTGCCGGACAGCCCGAGCTGGTCGAGATATTCGCGAGGTATCTGCAAACGTCCCGCCTTGTCCATGACGGCGTACTCGTCATGCGTCTCGCCGTCGTCCATGCGGCTGAGGCTGTCGATCTCTCCGAGACGCTTCGCGTAGTCGGAGCGAATGAGAAACTCGCTGCTGGTGCGCCCGTCGCGGATGGCGACGACGCGGTCGACGTGCTTGGAGATCATCCTGTCGTGGGTGACGATGACGATGGTCACACCCGTTTCGCGGTTGAGCCGCCTGAACAGGTCGAGTATATTTGCCGCCGTCTTGGTGTCCACCGCGCCGGTGGGCTCATCGGCAAGCAGCAGCTTTGGCGAGTTCGCAAGCGCTATCGCAATGGCGACGCGCTGCTGCTCGCCGCCGGAGAGCTGTTGCAGTCTGCTGTTCCGCCGGCTGCTGAGTCCCACCTGCTCCAGCAGCTCAATTGCGCGAGCGCGCTTCTTCTTTTTAGAGCTGAACGTCATCGGCAGCTCAATATTTTCAACCGCGGTCAGATACGGTATCAGGTTGCGGGCGTTGTTCTGCCAGACAAAGCCGACCGTATTCTGCTTGTACGCGATCATGTCGTGGTCGGTGAATTTGAGCAGGTCGCGCCCGTCCACGGTCAGCGCCCCGGCGGAGGGCTTATCCAGTCCGCCGAGCATGTTCAGAAGCGTGGACTTGCCGCTGCCGCTGTTGCCGATTATCGCCATGATTTCGCCGCGCCCCACCGTCAGATCCAGCCCCTGAAGCGCAACCACCTCGATATCCTGCGTCTTATATATCTTGACGAGGTTCTCGCAGACGATCATGTTGTTCTCGCGTTCATCATCCAGCTCAAGAGCCGCGTTCAAAGTATCACTCATCCGTTACAACACCGTCCTCAAGCGTATACACCCTGTCCGCGACCTCCATCATGCTCGGGTCGTGGGTGGTCATGACTATCGTTATCTCCTCGCGCGCAACAAGCTCCTTGAACAGCTTGACTATCTGAAGCCCCATCACGCTGTCCAGCTCCGCCGTCGGCTCGTCCGCGAAGATTATCTGCGGCCTGTGCGCAATGGCGCGCGCAATGGCGACGCGCTGCTGCTCGCCGCCGGACAGCTCCGCCGGGCGGTGCTTCATGCGCTTTCCAAGCCCGACAAGCTCAAGGCACCTCTCGGCGCGCTCCCGGCGCTTTGCAACCGGATAGCCCGCGATGCGCAGCGCAAACTCAACGTTTTCCAGCGCCGTCATCGTCGAGATCAGCGCGACCGACTGGAAGATGAAGCCGATATGCTTCCTGCGCAGCCTGTCACGCCGGCTCTCGCTCCAGCTCGAGATCTCGTCTCCGAGGAAGAACACACGTCCCTCGGTGGGATAATCCAGCGCGCCAAGCAGGTTTATCAGCGTCGTCTTGCCGGAGCCGGAGCGTCCGCGCAGTATCGTCAGCCTGTTTTTCTCAACGGCGATGCTCACGTCGCTGAGCGCAGTCACCGTCGCCGATCCGTTCCTGAACCGGCGCGTCAGGTGTTCGGTATATAAAATGTTGTTGGTCGTATCCATATCCATGCGCCTTTCCGGTCAAATCAGTCCTCGCCGAGCTTGAGCGTCTGAACGAGCTTCATGTTGGAGATCAGCGCCGAAAGTATCGACATGCCGATCAGCAGCATTACGCCGACGATCACGAATATCCTCACGTAGTCGGATTGCAGCATGAGTATCCGGAACGGCGGCACCTGCTCGTAGGTGTCGCTGACTATTTGGAACATCGGGACATACAGCCTTGCCGCGAACGTCCCTATGAAAGTGCCCGCAGCAACCGACGAGCCTGAGATGAGTATCTGCTCCCAAACGAGCATCATTATCAGGTTGAATTTCGAAAGACCCATCGAGCGCAGTATGCCGAATTGGAGCATCCTGCCCTTGATGGCGAAGATCCAATAGATAGTGAAGCCAATCATCGTGACCGCCATTGTGACGATGAAGCTGGTCGTCAGCGTGCCGTTGATGCCCTGGAGCATCGGGTCGTTGCGCAGCGCGATTATCGACTGTGAGGTATCGCTTATACGCACGATCTTGGTGTCGAGCGCTTCGAGCTGCCTGTATATATCGGCGCTCGTGCAGCCGTCCTCCAGCTTGAGCCAGACGTCGTACGGATCGAGCACCAGCTCCTTATACATATAATCAAGGTTGCCGACCATGAACTCACCCGGCGTTTTGTTGCGCCTGTTTCCCTGCTCGCTGATGTTCGGGTTGAAGGTGGGCCAGTAGTCGATTATAGCGAATACGACGCAGTCCATCTTCTCGCGGCAGGTCGGCATGGTCACGGTCATGAAGTCGCCGACCTCGACTCCAAGCTTTTCGGCGAGGGCGGTCGAGATGAGCACCGCGCGGCTGTCCGCGGCAAGAAGATTGAGATATTCATAGAAGTTGTGCGGCAAAAGGTCGCTGCGAAACCAAGCGGTCTCGGCAAATTCGTCGGCGATGACACCCATATAGCGCGTGTCGCAGCTTCCGCCGCCCCATGTGCGCGCCGATGCGGCGTTGTTGGTATACACCTTCGTTGCGCTCTTTACTCCCTGCATCTTGCGGAACGGGTCAAACAGCGGCTCGTAGTTGTAGACCATCTTTCCGGTGCCCGCCATGCCTGCTGCCGCGCCGGCTTCAGGCAATGACGATGAAATCGCCTGCACCTCGGTGCCCACCCACTCGGTGCGGAACACGATATCCGCGCCGATGCTGTATCTGATCTTGTCCTCCTCGTTGCGGTTGATGGTGCGCGCCGCAGTGGAGTTGAAGATACCCAGCGAGAGCGTCAGCACCAAAAACAGCATGACGAATTTATCCTGACCGCCGGAGCGCGAGACGTTTATCAGCGAATAATACAGCACCGGAGACCATATCCGCCTGCCTATCCAATAGATGAGCTTGACCACGTATGGGAAAATGCGGATAAACAGCATCCCTGCGCCAAGGATGAACAGCGTGGACATTACAAACAGCAGCGGATCTATCGGGATGTCGCTGGTGGAGGCGTTGGTTGCAAAAAGCACTATTTGGCGCTGCTTGTAGGTATACAGCCCATAGCCGGAGATGGCGAGGAAGATGACGTCCAGCCCCAGCTTCTGCCAGAGAGCCATCTTGCGCTTGCCCGCCTTGACCTGCTTATGGCGGACGATGGTGGTGCGCGACGCCGATATGACCGGGATGAGCATCGTCGCGATAAACATCACAACGGCCGCCGCCGCGTAGAGGAACACCTCCGGCGACAGCTTCACCACTATTGCGCGGCGATGCACAAACTCAAGGAAGCCGCTCGTCGCGCCGACAAGACGGCAGAACAGCACGCCCAACGGCACTCCGAGGATGATCGACGTTATCCCGAACACCAACGATTCGTAGAAATACATCCGCAATATCTGCCCGTTGGACGCGCCGCGGCTCTTCATCACGGCAATTTCGTTGCGCTCGTAGTTCAGGCTGAGCTGCGAAACCATGAAAATGTAAAACGCCAGCATGAGTATCAGCGGTATCGCAAGTATCCACAGCGTCGTCAGCAGCTTTTCGTAACGCACGGTGTATTCGCTGATTATCGAAAGCATATACTGCTTTGCCGCGAAGCCGCTGCCGACGTTGTTTTCCAGAAAGCTGCCCATCCGCTCGCTTATCTCGCCGATGTTGTCCACCGTCAGCTCGTTGTAGTCGAGCGCGTTACACCACGTCAGCCTGCCACAGAGCCTGCCGGAGTCCGGCTGTAAAAATTCCTGCTCAAACAGCTCATAGTTCATCACAACGCCGGTCGAATATGCCGAAAAGGTGCTCAGCCAATAGAGATCCGCCTCATCGGCGACGGTGAATATGCCGACAACGCGTATCTTTATGCCCGATTCGTCGCGTATCGACTCATACAGCTCGTATTCGCCGTTCAGCAGCATCCCGCTCTTTTCGAGAAACAGGTCGCGCGCCATCACCTCGTAGCAGCCGTCCACGATCTCGCTTGACGGCAGGCGTCCGGCGACTATCCTCACATGGTCGTCGATTCCGCCTGCGGCGATTATCGTGGAGCGCATGCTTCGGCTCGGCTCCTCGTCAGCCCTTGCCACGTAGTAGCTGCACTGCATGAACTGCTTGTAGCTCTCCACAACCGACAGCCCGCTGTCCTCGTTTATGTACTTCGTCACGACGTCATCATAGTATTTGTAGCGCTCGTAGGTATCCTCGGCGTTGCGCGTTGTCGAGGCGAGAGAGTAGTTGAGGTTGAATATTCCCGGATAGCAGGACCTGCTCGTCTTGATGCTCTCGAGATCCTTGACGAGCATCCGCTGGAACATCGCATAGGAATACATCGGTATGCTGCTTATGACCGAAACTGCGAGCAGGCAGCCGATCAGCAGACAGGCCGAAAGCCATTTATTCTTGAATATCTTTCTAATTACGACCAGAAGCAAGCTATCACCCCGAATTTCGACTTAAAAATACGTCACTGTATCAGCAGCTCGCCCTCTTCCAGCCCGTTTATGACCTCGTACATCGTGTTGCCGATAAGCCCGACCTCAATCTGCCTCTCGGTTTTAACGCCGTCCACAAGCACGTATACGTAATAGTCGCCGCTGCTTTTGGTCACGAAATTCTTTGCAACAACGATGCAGTCGTCGCTGCGCGCCGTTATCAGCTCAAAGGACGCCGAGGTTCCGATGGTGACATCGTCCGGAAGCCCGTCTATATCGAACAGCACCGCGTTTTGGGTTATCGTCGAGCTGTCCTTGGGCGCGTCCGCCGGAGTCATTATCACACGGCCGGTATACTCCTCTTTTTTGATGGTGACCACCACCTCGAGCCCGAGCTTGAAATCGTTATATTCTCCGGTCGAATAGGCGAAATAGACCTTTGTGGGATCCACCACCGTCGCCACCGTCGCACGCGCGCCTATCCACTCGCCGCGCGTCGCGGTGCTCAGATAGTTTATCACGCCGTCTATAGGCGCATAGATGCGGGATTTGTCCAACTCCTCATACAGATCCGACAGGCTTATCTGCTGTATCTCCAGATCGATCTCATACAGCCGCCGCGACTCCTTTGAATAGGACGGGCTGTTCTTGACAGAATCGTAGTTTATCTGCGCGCGCTCCACGTTGAGCTTCTGTATCTGTATGCTCTTGAGCAGCGAATCGGTGTCCAGCTCCGCAATAAGCTGTCCCTTTTCTACCTTGTCGCCGGGCTTTACATATATCTCCTTGAGAAAGCCGCCGCGCTGCTCAAACGAGAGGTTATACTGCGATATCGACACGAACGAGCCGCTTCCGCTGCGCTTTACTATGACGTCGCCCCGCTCCACGGGGACGGTCGTATATGTGACCGCCTGCGGCTTTACGAGAGGCGGCTCAAGCTGATCCTCCTCGGTCGGGAAAAGTCCGCAGCCTGTCAGCGACGCCGCCAGCAGCAGCGCCAGCAGCGCCGACAGGGCCACAAGCCCTCTTGCCTTGCGACCACGCGAGTTGTTTCCGGAAAAAATGCGGGACATTGTTTACGGCTCCCTTCACAATATGCGCCTCGTAAGCGGCTAACATATCTCACCAGAATTTTCTATATGGCATTAACAATATTATATATACAATCTTTCCACTTGTCAATTGTCTTTTTGTCGTATAACCGTCAATTTTCTGCTTTGTTTTACATCTGTTTCCCCATATGCGGAGGAAGGCGCGCGCCTCAAAAGCCTTTATGCCGCGCTCCTGATCCCCTTCTGCTTTATTAGGTTGAAGTGATATTGACACAAAATCGGCCGCGCCGTTTTGAGCAATTCGTGAAATGCTACGAAATCCGCCAGATTCCATTGTATGCTTTCCCTGTTTTATTGCATCCCGCGCAGGTTGGTGGTATAATTATATTGAACAATAGTGCGGCGGAAAAGGAGCTGATGCGGGGATGTGGCTTGTAACAAAACGGATAATCATTGTGACGGGACACTACGGCTGCGGCAAAACCAACCTTGCGGTCAATCTTGCGCGGAAGCTGAACGTCGAGGGCAGGCACGTCGCGCTGTGCGATCTTGACATCGTCAATCCCTACTTTCGCTCCGCCGACTTTGCAAGGCCGCTCAACAGCGAGGGAATAGAGACCATCCTGCCACCCTTTGCCAACACCAACCTCGACGTGCCGACGCTGACGGCACGTGTTGCGGCGGCGGTGAACGACGACTCGCTTACCCTCGTGCTCGACGTGGGCGGGGACGACGCGGGCGCCGCGGCGCTCGGCCAATACAGTGCCGCCATCGCGCGCCACGGCTACGACATGCTCTATCTCGTCAACGCCTACCGGTTCCTGACGCAGACGCCGGAGGAGGCGCTCGAAAACCTGCGCGATATCGAATACGCGTCCCACCTCACGGCCACCGCCATCGTCAACAGCTCCAATCTGGCAGGCGATACGACCGCCGGGGCCATCGACGCCACCGCCGGCTTCGCGGAGGACGTGTCGAGGCTCGCCGGGCTGCCGCTATATACCGTGGCCGAGCGCTCGTTGGCGGGCGAGATATCCGCCGCGCCGGAGACGGTGTTCCCGGTGGACAGGCTCGTCAAGCTTGTCTGGGAGAGGTGAAGCGCGGCAAAAAACATCCGCTGTCCGCGTTATTCGCGAGCGCAGATCACATATCATAACATTATATAACAACGGAGGTCAATATGTCTAAGGTCACAATTTTTGAAAACACCTGTAAGGGCTGCGGGCTCTGCGTGACCGTCTGCCCCAAAAAGATCCTCTACATGGATACTTCCAGCATCAACTCCAAGGGCTACAATCCGGCGAGAGTATCCGACGAGGACAAATGTATAAGCTGCGCCATGTGCGCGCTGATGTGCCCCGACTGCGCCATAAAGGTCGAAAAATAAAACAGCGGCTCTGATAGAAAGGAATGGTCAAAACATGGCTGAAAGATTTTTGATGAAGGGCAACGAGGCTCTGGCCGAGGCCGCTATCATGGCTGGCTGCCGCCATTACTTCGGCTACCCGATAACCCCGCAGACCGAGATTGCCGCCTATATGGCAAAGCGTATGCCGAAGATCGGCGGCACGTTTTTGCAGGCGGAATCCGAAATCGCCGCGATCAACATGGTGCTTGGCGCCGCCTCAGCGGGCGTGCGCGCTCTCACCTCCTCCTCCTCGCCCGGCATCTCGCTCAAAACCGAAGGTCTCTCCTATATCGCCGGCTCCGACCTGCCCTGCGTCATCATTGATGTGCAGCGCGGCGGCCCCGGACTCGGCGGCATCCAGCCCTCACAGGCGGACTACTGGCAGGCGACCCGTGCGCTCGGCCACGGCGATTACTTTGCGATAGTCTACGCGCCATCCAGCGTTCAGGAGATGGTCGACGTCGTGTTTGATGCGTTCGACAACGCCGACAGATACCGTATGCCGGTCATGATATTCAGCGACGGCATGCTTGGACAGATGATGGAGCCGGTTTCCTTCCCGGAGCGCCGTCCTAACGTCATAGATAAGCCCTGGGCCACAAACGGCCACAAGAACGCCCGCAGACACAACATCGTCAACTCCCTCTACCTCAAGCCGCAGGAGCTGGAGGACACGATTGTCGAGCGCTTCAAGAAGTACGACGTGATAAAAAAAGAGCTTCCGCGCGCCGAGAGCTTCATGACAGATGACGCCGATATCGTCGTCGTCGCCTATGGCGCGTCCTCCCGTATCGCCAAGAGCGCCGTCGTTGCCGCGCGCGCCAAGGGCATCAGGGTTGGCCTCATCCGCCCGATAACCCTTTGGCCGTTCCCGGTCGAGACGCTTGCGAACGCCGCAAGAACCGCGAAGCGCTTCCTGTGCGTCGAGATGAGCATGGGACAGATGATTGACGACGTAAGGCTTGCGATAAACTGCTCTGTTCCCGTAGATTTCTTCGGTCGCACCGGCGGCATAATCCCCGCCCCGGCCGAGGTACTGGCGCAGATCGAAAAAATTGCGGAAGGAGTAAGATAAATGTCTGTTGTATTTGAAAGACCTCACGCACTGCTTGACGTGACCACCAACTACTGCCCCGGATGCACCCACGGCATCATACACAAGCTTGTCGCGCAGGTCATCGACGAGCTTGGCTGCGAGGGCGATACCGTCGGCGTCGCGCCGGTCGGGTGCTCCGTTATGGCCTATAACTTCTTCGGCTGCGACATGGTCGAGGCTCCCCACGGACGCGCTCCCGCCGTCGCCACCGGACTCAAGCGCGCGCTGCCGGATAACGTCATCTTCACCTATCAGGGCGACGGCGACCTTGCCGCCATCGGCACCGCCGAGACCGTCCACGCCGCCACACGCGGCGAGAACATCACCGTGATCTTTGTCAACAATGCGATATACGGCATGACCGGCGGCCAGATGGCTCCGACCTCCCTGCCCGGACAGGTCACCCAGACCACCCCCTATGGCCGCGACCCGAAGCTGGCCGGCTATCCTGTGCGCGTCTGCGAGATGCTCTCCACTCTGGCCGGCACCGCCTACGCCGAGCGCGTATCGGTCGATTCCGTGCCGAACATCCGCAAAGCGAAGGCCGCCATTCGCAAGGCGTTCGACATGCAGCTCGCGAAGAAGGGCTTCTCCATCGTCGAGGTGCTCTCTTCCTGCCCGACCAACTGGGGGCTTGCCCCCGCCGACGCGCTCCAGTGGCTGCGCGACAACATGATCCCTTACTACCCGCTCGGCGTTTACAAGGACATCACTAAGGAGGAGAAATGACATGACCAGAAACATCCTTCTTGCCGGCTTCGGCGGACAGGGTATCCTCTTTGCCGGAAAGGTCATGGCCTATGCCGGACTTATCGAGAACAAGGAGATCTCGTGGCTGCCCTCCTACGGACCCGAGATGCGCGGCGGCACCGCCAATTGCAGCGTTTGCATCTCCGACGACCCCATCGGCTCGCCGCTGGTTCTAACCCCTGACATCCTCGTCGCGATGAATCTGCCGTCCTACGACAAATTCATCGATGCGGCGGCTCCCGGCGCAACCGTCGTTGTGGACAGCACCCTTGTCGGCAAGGTGAGCGAGCGCACCGACATCAACGCGTTCTACATCCCCGCAACCAAGCTTGCCGGAGACAACGGCCTCAAGGGCCTCGCCAACATCATCATCATCGGCAAGCTGCTCAAGGAGACCTCCTTTGCCTCTCCGGAATCCGTTGAAGCCGCTATCCGCAAGTGCGTTCCCGCGAAAAAGGCGGCGATGGTGGATTTCAACCTCAAGGCGCTCAAGCTCGGCATGGATTGCTGAGAGACTGCGCGCAGACCGGTCGCTCCCAATACGAAACAAAGCTGCCGGCGGAAAGGCAATATCCTTCCGCCGACAGCTTTTTGTGTTAAAAACGCCTTCGGTACGGTTTTCCCATCAGCCTCAAGCCCTGAACAGCTCGATCATGCGGCAGTCGTTGTCGCGCAGCGGCTCGACGGAAAGCCCTTCCGCGGCGCTCCTGCCGTCCGCAGTGTGCCAGCCGTCCTCAAGGCGGGGATAGACGGTGCAGCAGGACTGCCTGACAAAGCCGGTGAATACGAGCAGCATCGCGCGTCCCGCCTCCTCGTTGTCATATTGTAGTGCGGTCACGTTGCCGTCGTCGGCGACAAGGCGGCAGACGGCGTTTTGCCAGATGTGACGCTCCGCCTTGAAGCGCGCGATGAATTTCGCCGCCTTTTCGCGATAATCCGCCGGGAAAGACGCGATATCGCAGGAATATCCGAACACGCCGCCGAAGAAAAGCCCGAACCAGAACTCGTCGCTGACGGTGGTCAACATATCCCACGTGGCGTTGTTGCAGACAACTGCGCGCGTGACGCCCTCGCGGCTGCCGTACTGCGGGAAGCCCCCCACAAAGCGCTGCACGTTCCACCGCTCGACTACCTGAGGCGGCAGGCGCAGCATCGACTCCTTGAGGATTCGCAGCCCGTCGAACGGGCCCTGATTATCGCTGAGCCAGCTTGAATCAAAGAGGATGTTATTCTCAATGTCCATCCTCATGCCGCCGGACGCGCAGTTGGTGATATAGACATCGGGATAGCGCTCCCGGATGGCGGAAACGAAGCGCCTGTGCGCGGCATGATAGCGATAAAAGCCGCTGCCGTGCGGATCATAGGAGATATTGGCGTTAAAATCGAACTTGATATAGTCGATGTGGAAGCGCTCGATCAGCCCGAGGGCGGTGGAGAGGATGTAGCTGAAGGCGTCCTCGTTTGCAAAGTCGAGAAACACGTTGTCGCCACCGCAGCCAAAGAAATATTCCGGGTGCTCGCGGTAAATCTTCGTTGATACGTGGGCGCGCTCCGGCTCCATCCACAGCCCGAACCTCATGCCGTGTGCGCGCACAAAATCGGACAGCTCGCCAAGACGTCCGCAGTAGCCGCCGGTCAGGTTCTCGCTCCAGTCGCCGGTCGAGCTCCCCCAGTCGTCGCCCTCGCCGAACCAGCCCGCGTCAACGACGAAATATTCGATCCCCATTTCCGCCGCGACCTTAGCCTGCTCAAGAATGTTGTCAACGTCGATGCGGTCAAAATTGAGCAGCCATGTGTTATAGAGCACCGGCATGCTTTTGCGCGGCCAGAGCTTTGCAAACAGCTTGTGCAGCTTCCATGCGTCGAGGTCGGACTCGTTTGCAAATTCGTAAGCGATTACAGCCGGCATATCGATGGTCTCTCCCGGTGCGACGGACATTTTCAGCCCGCGCTCGTTTATGCCCAGCTCCACGGTGACGAGCTCGTTTTTGCCTCCGCTGGGGCGGCGCTTGACCGATATTTTCCACTTTGCATTGGGGATAAGCTGAAAAACGCAGCCGTGGCCGTTCTGTTCATTCTTTATCGCAACCACAGGCGCGGCGCCCTCGCTTGTGCGGATGCCGAGATTCTCTGCGCCGACCTCGGTGTGCAGCGGCTGCCAGCCGCCCATGCTCTCCAGCTCCCAGTTGTTGTACTGGGTATAGACGCGGTACGGTGCGCCCTCAAAGCAGAAGCGGCTCATATAGCAGTTGAGCTCCAACGGCTCGGTGCCGGTATTTTTGAAGGTGTCGCGTCGCAGGCAGACGCCGTTTTCGTGCCGCTCGAAGCGGCAGACAATCTCCACGCCGCCGCCGGAATAGCGATAGCCGTCCTGCGTCCGGACGGTGCGGCCGTTGTCCGGCCTCGCGCCGTCGATGACCCCAAAGCTGCCGTAGGCGCAGAAGGGACCGGATATTCCGGTCAATGCGTCTTTCATATTGACCATCTCGATGAAATCCATCTCATTACCTCCGATAATAATTTTGGCGGTTTCGCGACCACACGAATCGAACACAATGAAATTATATCACGGCGCAGGACTTAGCCGCAATATGCTTTTTTCGCGGGCGTATTGTTTTTTGGGCACGGCCCGCCTTTTTGCACAACAAGAGCCGCGTCACGAAGGGCATGATTCAATAAAAGCAAAAGCTCCCGCCGGAGAGATAAAGCCTCTCCGGCGGGAGCGCATCAGCGTCCAAGCAAGACGATTTTGCTTGCAGCAAGGCATTTTAAGCACGGCCGAGGGCAAAATCATCCCGCTTCCGTCTTTGTCCATTGCCGGGTGACGCCTGACGGATACGAGCCCCTTTTAGCCGCATTTGCGTTATACTCTCTTGCTGAGAATCTCGTCCTCGTACCTGACGACCTCCTCGAACCAGCTCTCATCGCCGGCAACGCCGCACTGCTCGCAGTATTCACGCCAGACATCTCCGAAGGGCATTGTCTTCAGCTCCTCCTGCACGACCATCAGCCTGGTGAAGTTGCCGCTGTCCTGAAGCTCCCTGAGCGCCGCGTGCGGCGTGCAGAGCGCGGAAAGCATGGCCTTCTGCCAGCTTCTGACACCTACGGTCCACGCGGAAATGCGGTTGATGCTCGCGTCAAAGAAATCGAGCCCCATATAGACGCGGTCGATGGCGTCGCAGCGGACGATCTCCTTTGCCATCTCGCGGGTCTCGTCGTCGAACAGCAGGACGTGGTCGGAGTCCCAGCGCACCGGACGGGTGATGTGCAGCGCGATCTCCGGGAAGTAGCAGAGCAGCGCCGGGATCTTGTCGGAGACGACCTCGGTCGGGTGATAGTGACCGTTGTCCATCAGCGGCAGACAGCCCTCGTGGGTGGCGGCATAGATGAGAGTGAACTCGGAGGAGCCGCTGGTGTAGGACTCGACGCCTATACCGAACACCTTGGATTCGACGCAGGGCTTGACGAGCTTGCGGTCATACGGCTCGGAGAGTATCTCCTCGAGCGACTGCTTATATCTCATTCTTGGCCCGAGGCGGTCGGCCGGGATATCCTTGAAGCCGTCGCCAATCCATATATTCATGACGCAGGGGAAGCCGGTCTCGCGTGCAAAATATTCGGATATCCGCACGCACGCCTTGCCGTGCTCGACCCAGAAACGGCGGACGTTCTCGTCCGGGCTGCAAAGTGTCAGGCCGTCCTTGATGTTGGGATGGGAGAAGAAGGTCGGGTTGAAATCGATGCCGATGTGCCGGGCTTTTGCAAACTCCACCCATTTTTTAAAGTGCTTCGGCTCGAGCTTGTCGCGATCGACAAACTCGCCCGGCTCAAAAATGGCATAGCTGGCGTGAAGATTGAGCTTTTTCGCTCCGGGGCACAGCGAGATAGCCTTGTCGAAGTCGGCCATCAGCTCCTCCGGGGTTCTCGCCTTGCCGGGATAGTTGCCGGTGGCCTGTATGCCGCCGGTGAGCGGTCCGTCGTGGTCAAAGCCGGTGACGTCGTCGCCCTGCCAGCAGTGGACGGAGAGAGGGACCTTCTTGAGCCGCTGAATAGCTGCGTCGGTATCTACGCCGAGGGAGGCATAGAGAGCCTTCGCGGATTCGTATCTGTTCATCGTGAAATCTCCTTTCAAAATTTGGCGCGGCAATGCCCGCGCACACCCTTACATATACCATTTTAAAGCATTTGCGTCGCCGGTAAAAGCGGCTGTCTTGACTGAAAAAGCGTCCTTATTTGCACCTGCGGTAGCGATGGGGCGAGACGCCGTAGCGCTCGCGAAACAGCCGGTGAAAGTAGCTGAGGTTCTCATATCCGACGCTCTCGCTGATCTCCGAAACCTTCATATTCGTCGTTTTCAGCAGAAACGCCGCCTGATTCAGCCGCTTATCCTGCACGAGCGCCGTGAAGTTTTTGCCGGAGCGCCGTTTTATCTCGCGGCTCAGCCAGCACTGGTCGTAGTGCAGCTCGGCGGCGATATCCTGCAATTTTCCGTCGCGATAGCGCTCCTCCACAAAGCGCAGCACCTGGAGCATAAGCTGCTGGCTTGCAAAGCTCGGCTCGACGTGCAGCGTTTCGGTGTGGTTGACAAGCTGCAAAAACAGCAGCCCCATGGTGAGCTGGTTGATGCTGCGCTTGTTCGGCTGGCGGTTGACGAGCGTCCAGACAAGGTTTTCCAGCAAATTCTGTATCGGCAGCACCCCGGCCACCTCGAAATGCAGATAGCTCATGCCGCCGCGCCCGTCCCTCAGGCAGCCGACCAAAAAATCGCGGATGGGATTGTCCTCCTCGCCGAGCATGTGGAGCGCCGTATCGAAAAACTGCGGCCAGATTATGAAGTTGACGGCAATGTCCTCCTCGCCCGCCGGAAATATCTCCTGCGCCGCGTGCTGGTTCAGTATCAGCAGCTCGCCCGCGCGCAGCACCACCTCGTTGCCGTCGATAAGGTGGTGCGTCTGCCCCTGACACATGTACACCATCTCGACATAGTTGTGGGTGTGCAGCGGAAAATGCACAAACCGCGTGTGCGGACGCAGTGAGATGAGCTTGCCCTTCTCCAGCAGCAGCTCGCGGTCGATCTCCGCCGATGCGCCGTGCATATATATGCTGCGGTCGATGCCCGCGCGCCCGGAGAGCAGCTCCCGCTCCTCCGGGGTTATCGGCTTGAGTTTTTCTATCAGCTCGGCGTTCAAAATTTCACCCCCGCTATTTTTACGTCACGTTGCTCCCCCGCGGGCCTCCTGTTCACGGCTCCTGTCCAGACGCCCTGGAAAGCTCGTAATACGCACCCTTTTTGGCTATGAGCGCCGCGTGGCTGCCACGCTCGACAATCTCTCCGTCACGAAGAACCAGTATCTCGTCGGCGGAGCGTATCGTCGAGAGACGGTGCGCAATAATAATACTGGTGCGCCCCTCCATCGCCTTTTCGATGCCGCGCTGGATGAGCATCTCGGTACGGGTATCGATGGAGCTGGTTGCCTCGTCAAGAATCAGCGCAGAGGGATTGGCAAGCAACATACGCGCGATGCAAAGCAGTTGCCTCTGACCTGCGGAGAGGCTGTCGTCGCCGGAAATAACGGTGTCATAGCCCTTTGACAGCCGGCGGATAAAGCTGTCGGCATAAGCGGCCTTTGCGGCGGCCTTTATCTCGGCGTCGGTCGCGCCGGGCCGCCCGAACGCGATATTCTCACGTATCGTGCCCTCGAACAGCCAGCTTTCCTGAAGCACCATGCCGATCCCGGCGCGCAGCTCGTCACGCGGGATATCGCGGATATCGACGCCGTCGAGCCGTATCGCGCCACCGTCCGGGTCGTAGAAGCGCATCAGCAGGTTGATGAGCGTCGTCTTGCCGCAGCCGGTGTGGCCGACGAGCGCTATGCGATAGCCTGACGGCGCGGTGAAGCTGACGTCCCTGATGACGCGTCTGCCGGGCAGATAGCCGAAAGAGACGTGATCGAACTCTATGGAGCGCGACCTGTCGGTCTCCGGGAGCACTGCGGCGCTTTTCTCTACAAGCTCCGGCTCGTCGAGCAGCTCAAACACCCTTGCCGCACATGCAAGCGCCGCCTGAAGCTCCGCCACAATGCCGGATATCTCGTTGAAGGGCTTGGTATACTGATTTGCATAGCTCAAAAACGCCGATAGGCGTCCGACAGAAAAGCCTCCGCCGATGACGGCGAGCGCGCCGAACACTCCGACCGCCGAATACACCAGCCCGTTGACGAAGCGGGTGCTCGGATTGGTGGAGGCGGAGATGAGCTGCGCCTTGAAGCCGCAGCGGTTGAGCTCGGCGTTGGTCTCGGCGTAGCCGTTCTCGATATCCTCCTCAATTCCGAACGCCTTGACGACGTTGTGCGCCGAAACCGCCTCCTCGGCAAAGCCCGTCAGGTCGCCGGAAACATAAGACTGGGTGCGAAACAACGTGAAGCTCTTTTTGGCGATGAACGCCGCGACAAACAGCGAGAGCGGCGTGACGAGGATGACAATCAGCGTTATTGCGGGGCTGACCCACAGCATCAGCGCAAGGGTGCCGAGGATGGTGACGACGCCGGAGAAGAAGCTCGCAAAGCCCTGTATGAGCGCGTCGGATATCTTCTCAACATCGGCTGTGATGCGGCTGAGGATATCGCCGCGCGGATGGGAATCGATAAAGGAAACCGGCACGCGCAGCAGCTTTCCAAACAGCGCGCGACGGATATCGCGGACGGCGCCCTGCGCGGTACGATTGGCGCAGAGATTCATCAGCCAGCCGCAGACGGCGGAAGCTGCGGTGGCGATGGAAATGCGGATAAGCAACGGAAGTATCCCGGCAAAATCGACCATGCCTGCGCCAAGCGCCATATCGACAGCGTCACCGATGATTATCGGGATATACAGCGCCAGCCCTGCCTGACCCAACGCGAACAGCATCATCCCGGCGATAAACCAGCCATAGGGGCGAATGAACCCGATCAGGCGGCGGAAAACGCCGCGGCTCTCGACCCTGCTAAGCTTTTTTGTCCTTGCTGTCATGCGGTCTCACCTCCTGCGCCGAGCTGGGAATCGTAAATTTCGCGGTATATCGGGCAGTCCCGCAGCAGCGTCTCATGGCAGCCAAGCCAGCAGCGCCCGTCGTCGAGAACAAGTATCTCGTCGCAGCACATCACCGACGCAACGCGCTGAGATATGGTCACGACGGCGCTTTCGGGCAGCCTTGCAAACAATCTCTCGCGAAGCTCGCGCTCGGTCAGATAGTCAAGCGCGCTCGCGCTGTCGTCAAGGATTAGTATCTCCGGGCGGCGCAGCACAGCGCGCGCCACCGTCAGCCTCTGTCGCTGGCCACCGGACAGGTTTCCGCCGCCGCGCGTCAGCTTGAAGTCGAGCCCGCCGTCAAGCCTGGAGACAAACTCGGAGGCACGCGCCGTCTCCAGCGCCTCCCACATCTGCTCATCCGTTGCGTCCTCCTTGGAATAGAGCAGGTTTTGACGTATCGTGCCCTCGAACAGCAGCGCCTTTTGCGGCGCGTAGCCGATTCTCCGGCGCAACGCGCGCGGGTCGTATTCCCGCACGTCAAGCCCGTCCACGAGCACCTCTCCGGCAGTCGCGTCGATAAGGCGCGGTATCAGCGCGGCTACGGTGGACTTTCCGGCCCCGGTGCCGCCGATTATTCCAAGCCTTTCGCCGCTTCTCAGCGTAAAGCTCAGCCCGTCAAAGATTGTGCTGTCAGCTCCGGGATACGCAAAGGCCACGTCCTTGAACTCTATCCTCGGTGCGCCCGTATCCGGCTCTGGCAGCCTCGGCACGGCTGGAGCTGCGACGTCCTCCGGCGCGTCGAGTATCTCGCAGACGCGTTGCGCGGACGCGGCGGCCTTGGTGAAGATGACGACGAGATTGGAGACGACCACGAGCGCCGTGAGTATCTGCGTCATATAGTTTATCAGCGCGACAAGCTCGCCCTGCGTGAGCGCGCCGGAATCGATGCGCGCGCCGCCGAACCAGAGTATCGCGACTATCGCGAGGTTCGCTATGACATAGGTCATGGGGCCTGCAAGGGTGGAGATGCGCCCGACGCGTATTGCCGCGGTCTCAAGCTCCGTGGTGGCCGTGTCAAAGCGCCGCAGCTCGCTTTCCTGACGGGAAAAGGCGCGTATGACTCGCGTTCCGGCAAGATTTTCGCGGCTCAGGCGGAAGATGCCGTCGGCGCGCTGCTGGATCCCCTTATAATACGGCACCGAAAGGCTCATCACCATATATAGAGCCAACGCGATGAGCGGTATCGCGAGCCAGAAGATCACGGCTGTCCTTGCGTCAACGAGCGTGGCCATTATGGCGCCGCCCAAGACGAGGAACGGCGCGCGCACCACCAGCCGTATCAGCATCGCAACGGCGAGCTGGAGCTGGTTCACGTCCACCGAAAGGCGGTTCAAAAGCGACGACTGTCCGCCCAGCGCAGACAGACGCGAAAACGCAAAGAATTTTTTGAACACGGCGTTCCTGAGCAGCGTGCCGAAGCCCTGCGACGCCTTCGACGCCATATACTGGCAGATAAAGGTGCTGCAAAGCCCGACCACGCCGAGCAGCAGCAGTATACCGCCGCTGCGCAGCACGTATGCCCGGTCGCGATTCGCGACGCCGATATCGATCATGTTCGCCATGACCAGCGGCACAATCAGCTCGAACACCGCCTCGATGAGCTTGAACGCGGGGCCGAGCAGCGTTTCCTTCGTATATTTACGCAGAAACGGCAATAGCTTTTTCATGTGTGCATTATCATACCTTTCGGATGGAATGTGGAAAAAAATGAGTTTAAAACAGAGAATCCCTCGCAAACCCGCTACCAGCCACGGCTGACTGTTGACACGGCGCGTGGGAAGCGCTATAATATGAAACATAAAAATAATTTATCTGTTATAAAAATAATTTATAATAGCTCTTCCGGAAAATCTCTCTTTCCCCAATATCCGGACCGGCTATCGGCAAAAAGGAGCGTTCACAGGATGGAGACCTCGTTTGCAGAGTTTTTCTCGCAGATGATACACAGTCCGGCGCTGCTGGTGACGGTGCTGCTCACGCTTGGCGTGGTGCTTGTCAACGGCTGGACCGACGCGCCCAACGCAATCGCCACCTGCGTCTCGACGCGCGCGATGAGGCCGAAGGCGGCAATAATGATGGCTGCGGCGCTCAACTTTCTCGGAGTGCTGCTCATGACGCTCGTCAACTCCCGCGTCGCGTTCACCATCTATAACATGGTCGATTTCGGCGACAAGACCGGCGACGCGCTGCTGGCGCTGTGCGCCGCGATGCTCGCAATAGTCGTCTGGGCGACGGCGGCGTGGTGGTTCGGCATCCCGACGAGCGAATCGCATGCGCTCATCGCCGGAATCTCCGGTGCGGCGATAGCGATACACGGCGGCTTTGAGGGCATCAACGGACGCGAATGGATAAAGGTGATCTACGGGCTGGTGCTCTCGACGCTGCTCGGCTTTGTGCTGGGCTGGGCTGCGGCCAAGCTGACAGAGCTGCTGTTCCGGCGCTCCGACAGGCGCCGTGCCAACGGCTTCTTCAGCAGCGCTCAGATTGCCGGCGGCGCGGCGATGGCCTTCATGCACGGCGCGCAGGACGGCCAGAAATTTATCGGCGTGTTCCTGCTGGGAATAGCGCTCGCAGGAGGCAGCTCCTATGGCGCGGCGGTGACGGCGCCGCTCTGGCTGATGATGCTTGTCTCGGCCGTGATGACGCTCGGCACCTCGATAGGCGGTTATCGCATAATCAAGGCGGTCGGCATGGATATGGTGAAGCTGGACAAATATCAGGGCTTCTCGGCGGACACCGCAGCGGCTGTCTGTCTGCTGCTCTCCTCTCTGACCGGCATACCCGTCAGCACCACGCACACCAAGACCACCGCGATAATGGGCGTCGGCGCGGCAAAGCGGCTTAGCTCGGTCAACTGGGGCGTCGTGCGCGAGATGGTGCTCGCGTGGGTGCTCACCTTTCCGGGCTGCGGCGCTATAGCATATATAATGGTAAAGCTGTTCCTGCTTATATTCAGATGACTCGGTGAAACGGAGGAATTTTTATGGCTGGCAAAAAAGGCAACGATTATTTTGAGATGTTCGTGCGGCTTGCCGATTTTTCGTGCAGCGCGGCAAAGCAGCTCTGCGGGATAATCGGGCGCTTCGACCCCGAAAAGATGCCGGAGGAGATGAAGAGTATGCACGTCATCGAGCACTCCGCCGACGTTGAGAAGCACAACATGATGAAGCTGCTCGCGCGCGAATTTATCACGCCCATCGAGCGCGAGGACATCTTCCTGCTCGCGCAGGAGCTGGACAATGTGACCGACTCAATCGACGACGTGACAATGCGCATATACATGTACAACATCCGCGCGATACGTCCGGACGCCGTGCGGTTCGCGCAGCTCATCCAGCGCTGCACCGACGCGCTGCGCGAGGCCATGGCGGCGTTTTCCGATTTCCGCAAGCACTCAGCGAAGGTGAACGAGTGCGTCATCACGGTCAACGCTCTCGAGGAGGAGGGCGACCGGCTCTACACCGAGGCGATACGCCGTCTCTACTGCTCCGGCCTCGGACACCTTGAGATTATCGCCTGGACCGAGGTGTTCGAGCGGCTCGAAATGTGCTGCGACGCCTGCGAGCACGTCTCGGACGTCATAGAGAGCGTCGTCATGAAGAACACCTGATAAGCTCAATTTGAGCCGCCGGAAGCGTCACGCTCTCGGCGGCATATTTTTTTCCGCCTTTTCGATGAGGTAGTCGCAGTAGACGTCGGGATCAAGCTCGCCGATGACGCCGCGCAGCAGCTCGTCCGGCCTTTTGAAGCAGCCGAAGCGATGGATACGCTCGCGCAGCCATGCGGTGACGCGGGCGAGGTTGCCCGCCTTTATCTCCCCGAAAACGTCGAAATCCTTTTGCATCATCCGCAGCATCTGCACCGCATAGGCGCTGCCGAGCGCATAGGACGGGAAATAGCCCAGAGAGCCTCCAGACCAGTGGGAATCCTGCAAAACGCCGCGCGTATCGTCCGGAACCTCTACGCCGAGGTATTCCTTATACATGCGATTCCACTCGGCGGGCAACTGTGCGACGTCAAGCTCGCCGGAGATCAGCCGCTTTTCCAGCTCGTAGCGCACCATGATGTGCAGTGGATATGTAAGCTCGTCCGCCTCGGTGCGGATGAGTGACGGCTGCGACCTGTTCACCGCACGGGTGAACCGCTCCACGCTCACGCCCTCCAGCTGCTCGGGGAACAGCTCCCTGAGTCTGGGCAGAATGAGCGACACGAACTCCTCTGAGCGCCCGACGATGTTCTCGTAAAACCGCGACTGGCTCTCATGTATTCCCATGCTCGAGCCTCCGGCGAGCGCGGTGTAGTCGTACTCTCCGTCAACTCCCAGCTCGTAAAGTGCATGTCCGCCCTCGTGGACGACGCTGTACATCGAGGATACGAGGTTGTTTGCGATATAGTGGGTGGTTATACGCACGTCGTTGTGGTTGAATTCAAGCGTGAACGGGTGCTCGGTCTCGGCGATGCCACAGTGCGCACGGTCAAGCCCCATCAGCTCCATGAGATAATCGGAGAACACGCGCTGCTTATCGACGGGATAATCCCGGAAGAGGAAGCCGTCGTCCGGCTGGATGCGCTGCGGAAGCGATTTTATCACCGGCACAAGGCGTTCGCGCAGACGCGCGAAAAACTTGTCCAGCGAAGCCATCGACGTCCCCCGCTCGTATTTGTCGAGCAGCACGTCGTAGGGCGCCTTGCTCGGGTCAAAATATCCCGCGAATTTGCGGTTCGCCTCGACAATCCTTTCAAGATATGGCCGGAACAGCTCGAAGTCGTTGGTCTCCTTGGCGGTGTGCCATCTGTTCTCCGCGTCGTTAACCAGCATCTGATATTCGACGTACTCCTTCATCGGTATCTTCGTCATGTCGTCGTAGCTCCGCTTCAGCTCCTCCGCCTCGCGGAGGGTCTTGCGGTCGAAAAGATCCGCGTTGGCAAGCACATATTCGAGCAGCGCGCCGGTCTCGTCATTGACCAGTAGCTTGTACTCCTCCTCACTGAGCACACCGAGCGCACGCGAACGCCCCTCCGCGGTATCGCGCGGAGCCGCCGTGACGGAATCAAGATAGATTGAGCTTTGCGCAAAATAATACGCATATTGTTTGCTTTGCAGCTCTCCGAGCTTTTCAAGCGCGGATTCCGGAGTAAAATCCATAAAATCGACCTCCTCAGAATTTTGGCGGGACGAGCGCAAAACGCCCGGCCCGCCGTTGATATGTGACAATTCAATTGACAGACGCTTTTAAATGACGCGCTGGCCGTTTATCGTGAGCTGAAACTTCATCCCCAGCCTTTCCGCGGCCTTGCGGCAGAGTATCATACGAGTCAGGAATATCTCGAAGTAGTCCATAATCGAGCAGTAGGTCGTATCGATTTCGAGCGTCAGCTCAAAGACGGAGCGATCCTCGCTGATGGAGAATTTCGAGCTTTTGACGGAATAGTTGACACGGTCGTGGATATCGAAGGATGTGATGTCCTGATTGCGCACGCGGCTGCGGCGAACGTCGGTCTTGTCGCCAAGAATAAGCGCGGCGGCGATGGGATTGACGGCGACTGCGGTGCCCTCGTCGTGGTTGCCGATGGCGGTGGTTATGGTGGCGATATCGTCCGGTGACGCTCCCATTCGATCAAGGATGCGGAACGCCATGACGGCGCCGCTCTGCGCATGATCAATGCGGTTGACGAGATTGCCGATATCGTGGAGATAGCCCGCTATCTGCGCCAGCTCCACCTCCCGCTCACTGTAGCCGAGCGTTGTGAGGATATATTTTGCCACTGACGCGACGCGTGTGACGTGCGCAAAGCTGTGCTCGGTGAAGCCGAGCGCTATCAGCGATTCGTCCGCGCGGGTGATGTACGTCCTTATCGCCGGGTCTTTCCTTATCTCTTCAAGGGTTATCATTCCGCTCTGCGGCTCCTTATTTCTTGTAGTGCTCGCCGGTGATGGAGAACTCCGCCCACTCGGCGATATTTACGGCGTGGTCTCCGATGCGTTCGAGATACTTCGCTATCATCAGCAGGTCGAGCGCGTAGCCGCTGTTTGAGGGGTCGGCTGCTATCAGCGAGATCAGCTCCTCCTTGATGCGGCTGAAAAAGTCGTCCACTACGTCGTCGTATTCCATGACGGTGCGTGCGAGCGCAAGATCCTGACTGACGTACGCCTCGATGCTGTCTGTCACCATCTTTATCGTCGCGCCCGCCATGCCGCCGATATCGACGCCCTCCTTCGCGCGCACGCCCGCAATGGCGACAATCTCCGCAATATCCGCAGCCTGATCGCCTATACGCTCCATATCCGTTATCATCTTGAGCGCCGCCGAGATCTGCCGGAGCTGATGCAACGCCGGCTGCTCAAGCAGCAGCTTGAGGCACATCGACTCTATCTCGCGCTCCTTGGAATCGATTAGCTTGTCTGTCTCCATCGCCTTGGAGGCAAGCGCCGTGTCTCCGCTGAGCAGCGCCTTGGACGCCGCGGCTATCGCGACCTCGCACAGCGCGCCCATCGAGATTATCCTGTCTGTCAGTCTGCCGAGTTTTTCCGGAGCGCAGCCTTTATCCATATATGATCATTCCCTTTCGTGGAAATTGATTCTTTTCGTTTTGCGCGCATATCAGTAGTAGCTTTCCTCCGGCGTCGGCTCAAGCCGGCGCACCTGCGATATATCGCCGGAGAGCAGTGCGATTACGCCCTTATAAAGCAGCGACGGATCCTTGAGAAAGTTGTCTCTGATAAATTCCGCGAGCTCATGGGAGGGCACGTACATCGAGACGCTCAAAAGCTCGGCGCCGACGTCGTTTACGGTGATCTCAACTCGCCAACCGTCCGCGTCGCGGCGTATTTCCGCGCGGTTGCCGCATTCGCGCGCCGCCTTTGCGAGCACTCCGGTCGCCGCGGCATAGACCTTCTCACGCAGTGCCAGCGGCAGGGTGGGCTCAAGCAGCAGCGCGTTCTCGCGGCTTGCCGGAGACACGGTATAATAGCCTGTGCGCCGCGCGGCATAGGGGGCGCTTGGCGCAAAATAGCTGTCAAGCGGCTTGAGTCCGCGGAAGAGCTCGTCCTTTTCTATCTCGGAAAGCTGTCCCTCGACGATGAGATCTGCGACGGCTCCGGTGAATTCAAAATAATTGACGAACTGCTCGCTGACGAGCGCCTCCATCATGTTCTCCACCGTCATCGGCTTGCCCACCTTCGCGAGCATCCAGCAGATCAGCAGCTTTATCTCAAAATCGTAATCCGGGCCGCCAAGCGCAACGCCGGATCTCACAACGGAATTATTCACGATACCCTTCCCTCCCGTCATTCTATTAATATAGTATATCACATTTTGCCGCCTGTGAAAAGCCAAATCTGCGGCGAAAATGCGAATGTGCAAAATAAAAACACCGCCAAGCCGTGCGGCCTGTTAACCGCGCGGATCGGTGGCGTTTTTGTCTGTGGTGCGTTTTTTCTGCGTCATGATCTCTTCTGGCGAAGCGCCTGCCGTGTGTTTTTGACGTCGGAGAGCGCATCGGAGAGCGACTGCTCGGTGTTTTTCAGGATGCCGTCGGCAAATTCTCCGGCGGCGTAGCGCATCTCCTTCGCCTTCGTCTGGGCGGCGGAAAGTATCTCCGTCGCCTTTTCCTGCGATTGCTTGACGATCTCCTGCTCGGAGACGAGCACCTTTGCGCGCTCCTCGGCGCGGTGGATTATCGTATCGGATTCACGCTTGGCGATGGCGAGTATCTCGGCCCGGTCGGCGACGATGGCCTTTGCCTGACGTATTTCGGTGGGCAGGTTCAGCCGGATATCGTCCAGCAGCTCTCTGACGCGCTCGGCGTCAACCACGCAGCGTCCGCCGGAGAGCGGCAGACCCCACGCCTTATCCAGAAGCTCATCCAGAGTGTCCAGGATCTCTTCAATGTTCATAAGCTCATCCCTTCTCCGCAAAAATCAAAAATCGTTCGTCATACATTCCCGCTGCACAGCCTGTCGCGTATGCGGTCGTGTATCTCAGGCGGCACGAAGCGGGAGAAATCGCCGCCGAAAGCTGCAATCTGCTTGACTGCGCTGGAGCTGAGATATAGATATTCGGTGCTGGTGGTGAGAAAAAGCGTGTCGGCGGTGTCAAGCAGCTGGCGGTTGACCAGCGCCATCTGAAATTCGTACTCAAAGTCGGTCATCGCGCGCAGACCCTTGACAATCACACTGTCCTCGTGCTGGCGTACATAGTTTACGAGCAGCCCGTCGTAGATATCCACGCAGACGTTGGGGATATCGGCGGTGACCTCGCGCAGCATATCGGCGCGCTCCTCGGCGCTGAAGGCGGGGATCTTGGAGGTGTTGACGACGACAAGCACGACGACCCTGTCAAAGAGCCGCGCGGCGCGCCGGATTATATCGAGGTGTCCAAGCGTTACCGGGTCAAAGCTGCCCGGGCAGATAGCTGTTTTCATTGTGATATGGCACGATGCGCCCTGAAAGCGTGTTCCGGGGCGCTTCCTTTCTGGAATTGGTTATTTCCGCTCCGCGCGGCGGTACATATGGAAGGTGTTACGTCCGTACCGATACATTCTGACGCGCTCAAATCCGCCCACGCAGTCCGGCATATAGACGTCTCTGTCCGTCTCGCAGATAATCACGCCGCCCTCGGAGGCGATATCCGCGCACAGCGGCAGCGCCTGTGCGGCAAGCTCCGAGGCGTAGGGGGGATCGAGAAAAATAATATCGAATTTTTCGCGCGTGCTCTTCAAAAAGGCAAGCGCATCCATCCTTGCAACGCGCGCGGATTTCATCAGCCCGGTGGAATTGAGATTGCCAAGCATTACGGAATACGCCTCGGCCGAGCTGTCAACAAAAACCGCAAAGCGCGCGCCGCGGCTGAGCGCCTCGATGCCGAGCTGTCCCGAGCCTGCGAACAGATCGAGTATGCTCGCCTGCTCGAGCTCAAACTGTATTGCCGAAAATATGGCTTCCTTTGCCTTCCCGGAGGTGGGACGCGTTTCAAGTCCCTCCGGCGTTTCGAGCCGCCGCCCTCTTGCCAAACCTGTAATAACTCTCATAATACAACTATATTATCCTATTTTCCGCGTTTTGTCAACATATAATCCGTGAATACGCGGGATTAATACAGCGGCGGCAGCACCGTCCGTCCTCCGCGTTTTATTCCGACCTTGCGCCAAGCGCCCGCCTGCCTATATCCCTCCGGCAGTGCTTGCCCTCAAAATCGATGCCGTCCATCGCCGCATATGCTCCTGCGAGCGCCTCTTTGAGGGTGGGGGCGGTGCAGGCCGCGCCAAGCACTCGTCCTCCGGCGGTGACAAACTCGCCGTTTTCGCGCGCCGTTCCGGCGTGGAATATCTCGGCGTCCGGGCGCTGTCCGTGCTCGTCAAGCCCGTGTATAACGCAGCCCTTTTTATATTTCACGGGATATCCGCCGCTTGCCGCAATAACGCACGCCGCAGCACCATCCCGCCAGCGGATATCCAGCTCCGCCAGCCTCTCCTCGCTGACCGCACGCATTATCGAGAACAGATCCGTCTCCAGCAGCGGCAGCACCACCTGCGTCTCCGGATCGCCAAAGCGGCAGTTGTATTCGATCACCTTCGGCCCGTCCGGCGTCAGCATCAGCCCAAAGTAGAGACAGCCTCTGAACGGCCGTCCCTCGCCGCACATCGCGCGCACCGTCGGCAGGAATATCCGTCTCATGCACTCGTCGGCTATTTCCTCCGTATAGAACGGGTTGGGCGCCACCGTGCCCATACCGCCCGTGTTCAGTCCATTGTCGCCGTCAAGCGCGCGCTTGTGATCCATCGACGAGACCATCGGGCGTATCGTCCGGCCGTCGGTGAAAGCGAGCACCGAAACCTCCGGGCCGGTGAGAAATTCCTCCACAACCACCTTGTTCCCGCTCTCGCCGAACACCTTATCCTCCATTATGGAGCGGAGCGCCGCGGCGGCCTCCTCCTCGCTCTGCGCTATGACGACGCCCTTGCCGAGCGCGAGGCCATCCGCCTTGACAACCGCCGGATAGCGGTTCCTCTCCTTTATATAACCGAGCGCCGCCTGCGGGGAATCGAACACCTCGTAATCCGCAGTCGGGATGCCGTATTTTTTCATCAACGCCTTGGAAAAAGCCTTGCTCCCCTCGATGATCGCCGCATCCGCATGCGGGCCGAAGCAGGGGACGCCCTCCGCCTCAAGACGGTCCGTCATGCCCATGACCAGCGGATCGTCCGGCGCAACGACGGCGAAATCGATGTCGTTATCCCTTGCGGCTCGAGCCATCCCGTCAATATCCGTCGCACTGACCGGCAGACAGACGGCGTCGCAGGCGATGCCCGCGTTTCCCGGCGCGCAATAGAGCGCGGTTATCTCCGGGCTGCGCGCAAGACTGCGTATTATCGCGTGCTCACGTCCGCCCGAGCCGACAACAAGAACCCTCATATACATATCCTCCTGCGTTCAATGCTTGAAGTGGCGCATGCCGGTGAACACCATCGCGATGCCGTATTTGTTGCAAAGGTCGATGCTGTCCTGGTCGCGAACGGAGCCGCCGGGCTGGATGATGGCGGTGATGCCGTTCCGGTGCGCACATTCAACGCAGTCGTCGAACGGGAAAAACGCGTCGGAGCCCATGACCGATCCCCTTGCGCGGTCTCCGGCATATTTGACGGCAAGCTCGAGCGCGGTGATACGGTTGGTCTGTCCGGGGCCGACGCCGACGGTCATGCCGTCCTTCGCAAGCGCTATGCCGTTGGATTTGACATGCTTGACCACCCGCCAGACAAAGCGCAGCGCTTCCAGCTCCCTATCGGTTGGCGCGCGTTCGGTGACGACGGTGAGCCTGTCCCCGTCGAACAGCTCGGTGTCGAGCTGCTGCACAAGCAGCCCGCCGGCAACCTTTTTCATGTCGAGCGCGTCGCGGCTGTTCGGCTTCGCGGGGGCGGCCAGCCTGAGCAGGCGGATATTCTTCTTGACGGTGAGTATCTCCAGCGCCCTCTCGGAAAAGCCTGGCGCGATGATTATTTCGAGGAAAATTTTCGCAAGCTCGCGCGCGGTGTCCTCATCCACCTCGCGATTGAGTGCGACGATGCCGCCGAAGATGGAGACGGGGTCGCTCTCGTAGGCTCGCAGATATGCCTCGCAGAGGGTGTCACCCACGCCCACGCCGCAGGGATTCGCGTGCTTGACGGCGACTGCGCAGGGGATTTCGTCCCCGAACTCCTTGAGCACGTCCAGCGCGCCGTTGGCGTCGTTGATGTTGTTGTAGGAAAGCTCCTTGCCGTGGAGCTGCTCGCAGGCGGCAAGCGTGTTGTCAAAATTGCCTATCTCACGGTAGAACGCGGCCTTCTGGTGCGGATTTTCGCCATAGCGCAGATCCTGCACCTTTTCATATGTCATTGTGAATTTATCGGTGAAGGGATCCTTTCCAGCCCGGCGGCGCAGATAGTCCGCTATCAGTGCATCGTAAGCGGCGGTGGTCTCAAACACCTTGAGCGCGAGATCGAACTTCGTCTTGCGGGAGACCTCGCCCGCGCGCAGCTCGTCGATTACCCTGCCGTAATCCGCCGGATCGACGATTACCGCGACGTCCTGCCAGTTTTTGGCGGCTGCACGTATCATCGTCGGGCCGCCGATGTCGATGTTTTCGATTGCCTCCTCAAGTGTGACGTCCGCCTTCAGGATAGTCTGCCTGAAGGGGTAGAGGTTTATCGCGACGACGTCGATGAGGGTGACGCCAAGCGCCTCGGTCTGCCTCATATGCTCCTCGTTCGAGCGCATCGCAAGAATCCCCGCATGAACCATCGGGTGCAGCGTCTTGACCCTGCCGTCGAGACATTCAGGAAAGCCTGTGACGTCGGAGATGCCGGTTACGGGGACGCCGCTTTGCTCAAGGATTTTGTGGGTGCCGCCGGTGGACACAAGCTCAAAGCCCAGCTCGACGAGAGCCTTTGCAAACTCCACAACGCCTGTCTTGTCGGAAACGCTTATAAGCGCGCGCTTTTTCCTGTTCATGTTGACCATCCTCTCAGCATAAAATATATGTGATATGACTTATTTACCGGCGTTTTCGGCAGCGACTATCCGCACTGCCTCGGGCAATATCCTCCACTCCGCCTGCTCCATCACGCGGCGCTGCAAAATTTCCGGCGTGTCTCCGGGCAGCACGTCCACCGCCCTTTGAGCGATTATCTCGCCGCCGTCGGTGATTTCGTTGACATAAAACACCGTCGCGCCCGTGATCTTTACGCCGTAATCGAGCGCTGCGCGGTGCACCCGCAGCCCGTAGAAGCCCTCGCCGCAAAATGATGGAATCAGCGAGGGATGCACGTTGATTATCCGGCGCGGAAAGCGTTCGAGCACCGTTTTGCCAAGTATGCGCAGAAAGCCTGCCAGCACCACAAGCTGCGCGCCGAAGCGCTCAAGCTGTTCAAGTATCGCCCTGTCGAACGCCTCGGAATCGGCAAACGCGCTTCTGTCCACGACCGCCGAGGGTATCCCCGCCTTTTTTGCGCGCTCCAGCGCGAGCACGCCGGGCTTTGAGGAGATGACGCAGACAATCTCGGCGCTCCCAAGCTCCCCCGCCCGCTGCGCGTCGATCAACGCCTGTAGATTTGTGCCGCCGCCCGATACGAGCACCGCCGTTCTCATCATTTTTCCCCCGCTCATCTTATCTCTATGCCCTTTTCGCCGTCGCGCACCTCGCCGATAACGCCTGCGTCCACGCCATGGCGGGCAAGCAGCGCTATCGCGTCGTCCACGGCGTCCGGGCGCAGGATAACTATCATGCCGACGCCCATGTTGAAGGTGTTGAACATGTCGCGCTCCGAAATGCGTCCGGCCTGCTGAATGTATTGGAACAATGCGGGAATCTTGACGGCGCCGCGGTCGATGACGGCACACCTTCCCTCCGGCAGCGCGCGCGGTATGTTTTCGTAGAATCCGCCGCCGGTAATGTTGGCGACGGCCTTGACGCCGCCTGCCGCGATAAGCGCGAGCACCGGCTTTACATATATCCTCGTCGGCGCGATGAGCGCGTCGATAAGCGGCACTCCGAGGACTGACGAGTCGTACATTACACCTTCGGTCATCGGGAAAATCTTGCGCACCAGCGAAAAGCCGTTGGAATGAACCCCGGTGGAGGCAAGGCCAAGAATGACGTCGCCTGCGCTGACGGAGGAATTATCGAGTATCCTCTCTCTGTCTACGATTCCGACGCAGAAGCCCGCAAGGTCGTATTCGCCCTCCGGATAAAAGCCGGGCATTTCGGCGGTCTCGCCGCCGATAAGCGCGCAGCCTGCACGCACGCAGCCCTCCGCGACGCCCTCGACAATTTCGGCGACCTGCTCCGGCACGTTTTTTCCGAGCGCGAGATAATCGAGGAAGAACAGCGGCCTTGCGCCGCAGCATATGACGTCGTTCGCAACCATCGCCACGCAGTCGATGCCGACGGTGTTGTGCCGTCCGGAAAAGAAAGCAAGCTTTAGCTTTGTGCCCACGCCGTCGGTGCCGGACACGAGCACCGGCTGCTTCATCCCGCCGATATCCGGCATGAACAGTCCGCCGAAGCCGCCGATATCCGATACCACGCCGCCCGTCACGGTGCGCGCGACATGCTTTTTCATCAGCTCGACCGCCCTGTAGCCTGCGGTCACGTCCACGCCTGCGGCCTTGTAGCTCTCGCTGAAGCTCTTTTCCATTTGAGTTTCACCTTCCCTTTAACTTCGAATTTTAAAGTGTTTCAAGCTCTTTTTGCAGCTCCGCGTCCTTTTTCGCAACCTCCGCTGCCATCCGCTCCTTATATTCGTCCAGCTTCTCCGCGAGCGCCTCGTCGCATATCGCGAGCATCTGCACGGCAAGCAGCGCCGCGTTGGCGGCCCCGTCGATCGCCACGGTCGCGACAGGTATTCCCTTGGGCATCTGAACCGTTGCAAGCAGAGCGTCCAGCCCGTCGAGCGTCGAGGACTTGACCGGTATGCCGATCACCGGCAGCGAGCTGTTCGCCGCCAGCGCCCCAGCCAGATGCGCGGCCTTTCCCGCCGCCGCGATAATTGCGCCAAAGCCGTTTGCACGCGCGTTTTTCGCAAATTCTGCGGCCGCCTCCGGCGTGCGGTGCGCCGACATGACGTGCGCCTCATACTCCACGCCGAAGCGCTTGAGCTCTGACATCGCGCCCTTGACGACCGGCAGGTCGCTGTCGCTCCCCATTATTATCGCAACTCTTTTACTCATTGCAAGGCCCCCCGTATTCACAATTCTCACCGTAAAAAAAATTAAGCCGTCGCGCAGTGGCAGACGGCAGTATGCACCTGTTCAGAGAGCTTCCGCGGATGGCTATACGAGCCTCCGAGCAGCCCGAAGCATTCCATATGCAGCCGATGAGACACCTTGTACGCGTAGCACATTTCCGCTGCCTCCCGCAAAAATTCTCTCTGTTTTAATTGTAGCTTAAATCCCGGCAAATTTCAATCGCAAAATTTGCCGCCGGAGCAAATTCGTAGGATATGGTAGTCTTGCACTGAAAATGCAGTGGAATGTTGTGACAGTTGTCAGGCAGTGTTACTCGTCCTGCGCCGGCTCCCGCTGCGAGCCGATCAGCAGATAGTACTCCATCGAATCCACCAGTGCAAGCCAACTGGCCTCGATGATGTCGGTGGAGACGCCTACGGTGGTCCAGCTTGAAACGCCGTCGGTGCTGTCGATGAATACGCGAACCTTTGCGGCGGTAGCCGCGCCGGGATTCATCACACGCACCTTGTAGTCCACCAGCCGCACGCTCCTGAGCTGCGGATAGAACACCTCGAGCGCGCGGCGCAGCGCCATATCGAGCGCGTTGACCGGGCCGTCGCCCTCGGCGCCCGTGACCTCGACGTTGTCGCCGACGCGTATCTTTATCAGCGCCGTTTCGCCGCTCTCCCCCTCGGCGACCGGCATACGGCCGCTGGTGTTGTAGTGTATCAGCGTGAAGGTCGGCGAATATTCGCCGAGCGTCTTGAGCGCGAGCAGCTCGAGGCTTGCCGCCGCCGATTCAAACTGATAGCCGTCGTTTTCGAGCCGCTTGACCGAATCGAGGAGCTTCTGCGTCTCCTCGCTGGTGCGTGAGACGTGGCTGCCGAGCTTGTGGAGTATCTCCGCGGCGGCACTCCTGCCCGAAAATTCCGAGATGAGAAATTCCCGACGGTTGCCGACCGCCTCCGGGTCGATGTGCTCGAATGTCGCAGGGTTTTTGAGCACGCCGTCCACGTGCATTCCGCCCTTGTGCGCAAAGGCGTTGCGCCCGACATATGGCAGCGAGCTGTCCGGTATTACGTTGGTTATCTCGGCGATGATGTTTGCGGTGCGGGTTATGTTGGACATCCTCTCCGCGGGAACGCAGTCGTAGCCGAGCTTCAACTGGAGACTGGGGATGACTGTGGAGAGGTTTGTGTTGCCGCAGCGCTCTCCTGTGCCGATAAAGGTGCCCTGCACCATATCCGCACCGCATTGCACGGCGGTTATCGCGTTCGCGTCGGCGCAGCCCACGTCGTTGTGGCAGTGGACGCCGACCGGGACGCCGAGGCCGCTTATCACGTCGGTGGTGACGCGCGCTATCTCGTCCGGGAAGCAGCCGCCGCAGGTGTCGCAAAGGACTATCTTGTCCGCGCCCGCCCTCAGCGCCGCTTTGACCGATTCCATCGCATAGCCGCGGCTGCGCCTGTAGCCGTCAAAAAAGTGCTCCGCGTCAAATATGACCTCCCGTCCGCGGCTCTTTAGAAAACCGACGGTGTCGGCGATCATCGCGAGGTTTTCTTCCTCCGATACGCCCAGAACCTCGCGCACATGGAGATCCCAGCTCTTGCCGAAGATGGTGACCGCCGGAGTTCCCGCCGATATCAGTGCAAGACAGTGCTCGTCGTCGGCAGCGTCAAGCCCGCGCCGCCGCGTCGAGCCGAACGCACAGAGCTTGGCGTGGCGCATCCTGCGCCGCACCGCAAGCTCGAAGAAGCGCGCCTCCTTGGGGCTGGAAAAGGGCGTTCCCGCCTCGATATAGCCGACGCCGAAGCGGTCGAGCGTCTTTAAAATATTCATCTTGTCCTCGACGGAATAGCTGACGGACGCACCCTGCATCCCGTCGCGCAGCGTCGTATCAAGTATCTGAACCTTCATAGCCTTATCTCCGGTGATCTATCGATTTGTGACGCTACTATCTTAACATAAAACCCGTGGAAATACAATATTTACACCCTGCGCTCAGAGATTTTTTCCGTGCAGTCCATGGCTTTTCTCCGGAAAATGACGTTTTGTCCGAGGCCGCTTTTATTTTTTGAGAGCGCCGCCTGAATATTTCGACGGCAACGGCTGAAAATATGATAAGCAATAAAAAAAGAGGTAAACCGCCCATGAACGCTCCGCTCATCCAGCTCGACAATATCCGCAAGATCTATCGCACCTCCGCCGGGAGCGTCAATGCCCTCGACGGCGTCAGCATGACCGTGAACAGCGGTGATTTTCTTGCCGTGCTCGGCCGATCCGGCTCCGGAAAGACCACCCTTATGAACCTCATCGGCTGTCTGGATACACCAACCTCCGGCCGGTATCTGCTCGGCGGCAAAAACGTCTCTCATATGCGCGAGACGCAGCTCTCGGAGATACGCAACCGGCGCGTAGGCTTCATCTTCCAGAGCTTCAATCTCATCCCAACCCTCACCGCTCTCGAAAACGTCGAGCTTCCTCTGCGCTATCGCGGCGTTCCAAGCCGGCAGCGCAGCGCCGTCGCAGGAGACGCGCTCATCCAAATGGGTCTCTCTCACCGGATGCTTCACTATCCCCGGCAGCTCTCCGGCGGACAGCAGCAGCGCGTCGCCATTGCCCGGGCGCTCGCCGCCGGGCCGCAGATCATCCTTGCAGACGAGCCCACCGGCAATCTCGACTCCGTCTCCGGGCAGGAGATCATGCAGGCGCTATCCGCTCTTTGGAAAGCGGGCAAAACCATCCTGCTCATCACCCATGACAGCGCTGTCGCCGCTTTCGCGCCCAAGCACATAACGATGTGCGACGGAAGGATAACGGAGCCGCAGACATTTGCTTGACGGACTTTATTAAATAATCGTTAAATTTAAGACGATATCCGTCGAAGGGACTTGAAAATAATTGTTTTTGATGTATAATGATATGTGTGGAAGATTTGATTTTCCTTTGCAAAAAATAAATTACGGCGGCATTAACGGAGCTTGAGTCTGTGTTGCTTTTATCCCGTCTGTCCGCCGGGAAACGGAGCTTGTAATGACTAACAACAAAATCGTGCTGGACTGGGTCAGAGAGATGACCGAGCTTGTCAAGCCGGACGCCACTGTCTGGATCGACGGAAGCGAGGAGCAGCTCAACGCGCTTCGCGCTCAGGCTGTTGCCACCGGCGAGATGGAAGCCCTCAATCCCGAAAAGCTGCCCGGCTGCTATCTGCACCGCACTGCCGTCAACGATGTCGCGCGCGTTGAGGGCCGCACCTTCATCTGCACCAGAAACCGCGAGGACGTTGGCCCCACCAACAACTGGATGGAGACCGGCGAGGCGTACGCCAAGCTGTCCAGGATTTTTGACGGCGCAATGAAGGGCCGCACAATGTATGTCATCCCCTACTCCATGGGCCCTGTCGGCTCCAGATTTGCGAAAATCGGCTTTGAGCTGACCGACTCCATCTATGTCGTACTTAACATGGCCATCATGACCCGCGTCGGCCAGAAGGTTCTCGACGTTCTCGGCGACTCCAACGATTTCGTCCGTGGCCTGCACTCCAAGGCTCAGCTTGACGACGAGAACCGTTACATCTGCCATTTCCCCGAGGACAACACCATCTGGTCCGTCAACTCCGGCTACGGCGGCAACGTCCTGCTCGGCAAAAAGTGCTTCGCGCTGCGCATCGCCTCCTATCAGGGCAAGAACGAGGGCTGGATGGCCGAGCACATGCTCATCCTCGGCATTGAGAACCCGAAGGGCGAGGTCAAGTACGTTGCGGCGGCGTTCCCGTCCGCCTGTGGCAAGACCAATCTGGCAATGCTCATCCCGCCCGAGTTCTACGCAAAGAAGGGCTACAAGGTCTGGACCGTCGGCGACGATATCGCATGGATCCGCATCGGCCCGGACGGCAGGCTCTGGGCAATCAACCCGGAGGCAGGCTTCTTCGGCGTCGCTCCCGGCACCAACATGAAGTCCAATCCGAACGCGCTCATCTCCACCCGCAAGAACACCATCTTCACCAACGTCGTCCACAACCTTGAGGACAACACCGTCTGGTGGGAGGGTCTCGATAAGAATCCCCCGAAGCACGCCATCAACTGGAAGGGCGAGCCGTGGGACGGCTCCGACGGCACCAAGGGCGCTCATCCCAACAGCCGCTTCACCGCGCCAGCCGTCAATTGTCCCTGCATCAGCCCAGAGTTTGAGAACGGCAACGGCGTGCCTCTCTCCGCCATCATCTTTGGCGGACGCCGCGCCAAGACCGCCCCGCTGGTCTATCAGTCCCGCAGCTGGAACCACGGCGTGTTCATCGGCTCCATCATGGCCTCTGAGACCACCGCTGCCGCTACCGGCGCAGTCGGCGTTGTGCGCCGCGACCCAATGGCTATGCTGCCTTTCTGCGGCTACCACATGGGCGACTACTTTGCGCACTGGATCGAGATGGGCAAGAAGCTTGGCGACAAGGCCCCGAAGATCTTCAACGTCAACTGGTTCCGCACCGACGACGAGGGCAACTTTATCTGGCCGGGCTTTGGCGATAACATGCGCGTGCTGATGTGGATACTCGGACGCTGCGACGGCGACGCCGACGCGGTCGAGACCCAGATCGGCTATGAGCCGAAGCCGGAGGATATCGAGACCGAGGGCCTTGATATCACCACCGAGACCGTCGCCGACCTGCTGCGCGTCGATCCCGAGCTGTGGAAAGAAGAGGCGAAGGGTATTCACGAGTTCTACGCCAAGTTTGGCGACCGTCTGCCCCAGGAGCTCCGCGACGAGCTTGCGGGACTTGAGAGCCGTCTTTGATTCCAGCTCAGCCTGAATAACGGAAAAGCCTTGTCCAGCTCCGGATTTTTTCCGGGCTGGACAGCTTTGCATAACCGCAAAATACCGAACGGAGGAATCGTTGTATGAGCTTTTACAGGAGACAACCTGATATCATCATCCGCAACGGCAAGATTGCGGATGGCACCGGAAACCCGTCCTACTACGCCGACATCGCGATAATCGGCGACCGTATAGACTATATCGGCGATCTCAGGGGCGTCGATGCGCCGTTGGATATCGACGCGCATCACAAATACGTCACCCCCGGCTTCATCGACAGCCACTCCCACACCGATGAGACCATCTGGGGCAACCCCGAGGCCAAAAGCTCGGTCTATCAGGGCGTGACCACCGAGATCGTCGGCAACTGCGGCTATTCCATGAGCACCCACATGGATGGAGTGAAATGGGATGAAAAGGGCGACGGCATAGACTGCGTATACAATCTTCCCGGCCCCGTTTATCCCAAGGGCTCGCTTGCGGCCTCGCTTGACAAGGCTGAGAGGATGGGCGCCTCCGTCAACACCGCCTGGCTTTGCGGACACAATGCTCTGCGCACTCTGGCCGGGCTTTCCACGCGCGATTATACCGAGGAGCAGTTCAAGGTCATGGCGGATTTTCTGCGCGAGGCGATGGAGGCCGGATTTATCGGCTTCTCCACCGGACTTGAATTTGTTCCAAGCGTCGTCTGCCGTCCGGAGGAGGTCGAGCGTCTTGCGGCCATTGCGGCGGAATACGACGCCAACTACTCCACCCACATGCGCGACGAGGGCACCTATATCCTTGAAGCCATCAACGAGTTCCTCAACGTCATCCGCAAGACCGGTCTGCGCGGAACCGTCTCACACCTCAACGTCAAATACGACAACGGCGTGCCAAACGAATATCTTTTCAAGGGGATGCAGATGCTCAAGGACGCCCGCGACATCGAGCACCTGAACGTCATGTGCGACATGCTCCCGACCTGCTTTGCAACCGGAGGCGCGCTGGCAATGCTTCCCCCGTGGCTTTATGCCGACGGCTGGGACAAGGCGCGCGAAATCATGGCGACCGAGAAGGGGCGCGCGCGCATCCGCGCCGACTTCCGCCGCTACTGGCGCTTTCTTGACGCCGACCAGTGGGACCGTCTGCTATACATTCAACCCGACTATATTCCAGAATACAGCACGCGTCCCTTCGCCGAGCTCGTCGCAGAATCCGGCAAATCGCCGTTCGATTTCTTCATCGACGTCATGCAGGCAGCTCCGACCATCGAGGCGGCGAACGCGGTTTACATGCAGGGAACCGTTTTCCGTGAGCAGACGATGATAGACAGCGTCGTCACCGACCCGATTTATATGTGGATGACCGACAACTTCACCACCGTCGAGGACGGCCCGCTCGCCGCCATTACCGCCAATGTTCAGAATTATATGAGCATGACCTACTTCTTCACCCGCTATGTCCGCGACCTCGGCGTCATCTCCATCGAAAAGGCGCTGACCAAGGTCTCCTCCGTTCCGGCGCGCCACTTCAGGCTTGAGGGACGCGGCGTTCTGGCCGAGGGCAACTTTGCGGATATCAACGTCTTTGATCTCAATGCGCTCAGGATAAATTCCACCTTCTCTGAGGTCAGCCGCTACAGCAGCGGCATGGATTACGTCATCGTCAACGGCAGGCCGGTCATCGCACAGGGCGAGCACACCGGCGAGCGCGCCGGACGCGTGCTCAGACACATGCCCAAAAAGTGACGGCTTCGGCAAAACGGCTTCGGCTGGGAAACTCCCGGTCGAAGCCGTTTTTCATATTCGCTTTGCGTCTATCGCAGCTCAAACTCGACAGAGCCGTCCGCCGCCGCAGCCTCAAAGGCTTCGGTCAGCCTTTGCGTATAGCAGCCGAGGCTCCAGCGCAGCGTGTCCGCGTTTTCAATCACGATACGCGCGCCGTTCAGCTCGCCAAGGCAGTCGTAGAGCGCGTCGAGATTGCCGCCGTAATATTCCGGAAAGTCGAGCTTTTCCGCGATATAGCGGTGCGTTTCTCTGACAGTCGTCATTCTGCGCGCGTCAAGCGTCACCGTTTTTTTCTCCACAATATCACTCCTCTCCGTAAAGCAGCTCAAACGTCTCATAGTGATCCCCGGTATAGTAGACAAGGCCGTCGTTTGAGAACACAATGCGCTTTGCCCCGCGCGCTTCCGCGCCGCGCGTGTCGATATCGCACTCGGTATATATGCGTCCCTCGGCGTCGGGCAGTCTGCCCTCGCGGTTGCCGAAGCGGTCCCCGCCAATGCTGCATCCCTCGGCATACGGCTCCAGCGAGCCGCCGGACCAACCCAGCTCCCGCGCCTCGCGCTTGGTGATGAAGTTTTCCGGCAGATGTCCATAGGTGTGAATGTAGAGCGCGACGTCCTCCTTGGAGGTGTATTCGCCGTCCTCGGCTATCGTTGGCGCCTCCTCCCGAGATGCCTCCACCGGTGCGTCCTCTTCGCCGGAGCCGTCCTCCGCTCCCGAAATATCCTCCTGCGGAGTGCTTTCGCCGTCCGGCGCAGCTCGACCGTCGCTCAGCTCATAGCCTGAATAGCCGCTCGGCTCGCCATAGATATCCGAAAGCACGGCGCAGCCCGCCAGTGAGAACGCCGCCGCCAGCGCCAGCAGCAGGCACAGCAGCCGTAGCGCCAAAAATCGTTTTTTGCGGTTTTTCATATTGACCTCCATCGTGATATTATGCAACAATTATCCATGCAGCAGCGTTATGCCCCGTCGCCCGTCCGGATATAACTGTCGTAGAATTGTTCCTGAAAGCGCACTGCGTCCTCCATCTCCGCTCTTGTGAAGCTCATGCCGTCCGGCGCTGCGATAAGCTTGTCCTCGTCGTCGTTCCGGCGGTATACGACACCTATTATGCGGCAATCGTATTCGCCAACAGGCTCGCTCACTCCCATCAGATAGACGTCCAGCTCCTCGCCGTCGCCGCCGGTCACGCCGGGGATGTAGCCGTAGTTTATCGGGTATTCGAGCGCATATCCCGCCCCGTGACGGATATGTCCGACCGGCCGGTCTATTATGATATGCGCTCTTTTGCCAAGCCACGACCACACCAGCGCCTTGCGCAGCATATGCAAGATGATCTCGCTCTTGCTCTCGGTATAGGCTGCGCGGCAATGCGGATAGCGCGCGGCAAGCCGGAGCTTTACCGCCTCGTAGCGCCTCGCCTCATCCGGAAAGCGGGTCAGATAGTCGCGAAAATTCAGGTAATTGCACCACTCCGCACCGCCGTAGCTCACCACGTGGATGTGATGTGTGCGGATGTCCGCGGCAAAATCGCCGCAGGAAAAAAATCGCTGCCATTCGTTGTCGTTCATCGGGCGGTGTATGAAGCCGTTTCGCTCCAGCTGCGGGATGAACGGCAGGATATCGTCCGGCTCGCCCATCCCGACGGCGATATCGATCACCGGCTTTGCGCAGATGTGCGGTATCGCGGTGCTGCCGACGTGCTGTGCGTCGCGCACCGCGCCGCCCAATATTCTCTCAAGCGTGGACAACGTCTCCCGCGCGAGCTGTTCCCACGCGGGATCGTGCGGCAAAAGCTGCACCTCGTTTCTTTTCAGTCCGATCATGCTACGCCTCCATTATGCAACATTTTCCCATTTTTATATTACTCACAGCCCCGGATTCCTGCGGTACTCCCTCGGAGACATTGCGTAACGTCCGGAAAACCTCCGGCTGAAATACAGCGCGTCGTCAAAGCCGCACTCTGCGGCTATCCTTTTCACCGGCAGCTCCGTTGTTTTCAGCATCACCGAGGCTTTGGACAAGCGGTAGTCGTTGAGATATGCTATCGGTGTCTTTCCCGTGGCGGCTCGAAACGCCGAATACAGCCCCGGCTCCGACATGTACACCATCGCCGCAAGCTGCGATATCGTGATGTGCTCGCAATAATTTTTCTCCATATATTCAAGCGCTGGCGCTATCTCGTCGATCTGCCGCGTGTTTTTCTCGGCGGCGATCAGCAGCAGCAGCTTTATAAGCTGATAGGCTGCGCTCATCCGGTCGCATACGTCCTCCGCAAGGATTATCCCGTCAATCGCGGCGGTAATTTCGCCGTTAAACTCCTCCGGCGCGAGCACGGGAAAAGAATAGGCCAGATCGAGCGGATAACGTCCGTTCACCGTCGCGTCAAGGAATATCCAGCGCGCCCTCATGCGCCCGCTATCAGCGTCTATTCGGTGCGTTATCGTCTGACGGACGTTTGCGGGCGCGATAAATATGCCGCCCTCGCCGGTGCTGCGCTCGCAGCCTGCGCCAAGCCGGATATCGTAGCTGCCCTCGACCGCCTGAACCACCGAGAGAAACGGAAGGGATTTGATGTGCCGCAGGCCCTCGATCTCGCCTCCATTATCGACCGCACCGTGAGACAGCATGTTTATCGTGACAGCGTCTATCCTCATTTTCCTCACCTTATAGTATTGTACATGTTTTTGATAGTTTTGTCAATTGTCACGCACCAGACTGCAAAATATAATTTAACTGTATATATTCGGAGCAGGTTGTCAGACAAGATATCTATGGAGGGAGACGACTGTATGGAATTTTTGTCATCGTCCGGAGGGGTGCGTCCGGTGTGGCTGAGTGATGAGACGCGGCGCTTTGCCTGGGATTCGCTGAACCACAGGTACGGGCTGGAGACCATGAATACGGAATGTGTCGAGATGGACGGCGTTGAAGGCCTTGAGACGCTCTCACCGGTCAAAAAATACGACGCGGCTATACGAAAAATAGCGCTTGAAGCGCCTGTGCGCATCTGCGAAAACGAGCGCGTCAGCGGCGCTGCGACACTTGGCGCGGCGATACGGCACGTGGTTCCGGCAAGCTTCGGCGGGAGATATCCGTTTGACTCGGTGAGTCATCTCACCATAGACTTTTCCACTGTGCTGCGCGAAGGAATCAACGGTATTGCGTGGCGCGTCGGCAAGGCACTGAAGCGCTGCATCGAGCCGGAAAAGCGTGAATTTCTCGAAAGCTGCACAAGCTGCATCGAAAGCATGAGGCTGTGGCATGCGCGCTATCTCGACGCGCTGCGCACTCTCCCAGACTACAGGAGGAACTACGAAAACCTGCTGCGCGTGCCGTTCGAGCCGGCGTCAAATTTTTACGAGGCGGTGCAGAGCCTGTGGTTCACCTTTGCCTTTGTGAGGCTTTGCGGCAACTGGCCCGGCATTGGCCGCATTGACCGGATGCTCGGCGGCTATCTTCGGGAGGATCTGCGCACCGGGCGGCTGAGCCTCGAAGATGCGCGCGAGATACTCGCCCACCTCTTTATCAAGGGCTGCGAGTGGATAACCGGAGCCGAATGCGTCAGCGGAGACGCGCAGCACTATCAGAATTTAGTGCTTTCCGGCGTTGACGAGGACGGGAACGAGGCGACAAACGAGGTGACATACCTCGTTCTCGATATCATATCCGAGCTTGGCATCGGCGATTTTCCGACGACGGTGCGTATAAACAGCCGCACGTCTCCTGAGCTGCTGCGACGCGTGGCTGAGACGATAAGCTACGGCGGCGGCGCGGTCGCGGTTTACAACGAGGAGCTTGTGCTGCGTGCGCTTGTGAGCTATGGTTATCCACTGCGTGAGGCGCGCGCCTTTGCGAACGACGGCTGCTGGGAGGTGCAGATCCCCGGCAAAACCCGCTTTACATATAATCCGTTCGATTCTCTGGAGCTGCTGCAACGCACGACATTGGATAAATATTCTGATCATATACATTTTGACAGCTTTGAGCAGCTATATGCGCGCTATATATCCGACCTGCGCGGATGCGTCGGAGACATCTTCAGCTACGTCAGGAATAACCTCCTTGAACGCCGCGGCGACAAATGGATCTGGCGGCAATCGACGCCCTGCACCGTGGTGTCGCTGTTCGAGGGAGACTGCATCGAAAAGGGGCTCTCATATCTGGAGGGCGGTGCTGTCTATCACGTCTTGTCGCCGCACATTGGCGGCCTGCCCGACACGGCGAACAGCCTTTACGCAATAAAAAAGCTGGTTTTTGATGAGAAGAAGCTCAGCCTTGGCGAGCTTATGAGCATTTTGCGTGCAAATTGGGAGGGCAACGAGACGCTGCGGCAATACGTGCTCAACCGCTACAAATGGTACGGCAACGACAACGACGAGGTCGATTTGCTGGCGGCGCGGCTGCTCGGCGACTTCGCAGACATATGCGCGGAATTTGACGGACTCACTCCATATTGCTTTCCGGCAGGCGTCAGCACCTTCGGTCGGCAGATCGAATGGGCGCCTCGCCGCTTTGCCTGTGCCTTTGGCAGCCGCGCGCACGAGGTGCTTTCCGGCAATCTTTCACCGACGCCCGGCACCGATACCGAGGGCGCGACTGCGGTGATAAGGTCATACTGCAAGGCGGATCTGAGCCGTCAGGTCACGGGCGCGGCGTTGGATATCCGACTTCTGCCGCAGTGCCTCGAGGGCAACGAGGGCATCGACGCTATCGCAGGGCTGATCCGCGGCTTCACGGCTCTTGGAGGCTTCTTTATGCAGCTCGACGTCGTGGACGACAAGCTATTGCGACGCGCGCAGGAGCACCCGGAGGAGTATCAGACGCTGTCTGTGCGCGTCTCGGGCTGGAACGCGCGCTTCGTCACGCTCAACCGCGAGTGGCAGGACATGATAATCGGCAGAACGGAGCAGAGCATATGACTGGCGATATCACCTCCATGAACGTCTTCGTGACCGGCATCCAGAGATTCTGTATGCATGACGGCCCTGGGATACGCACGACCGTATTCCTCAAGGGCTGCCCTATGCGCTGCTGGTGGTGCCACAACCCCGAAGCTCAGCGCGTCGGACAGCAGATATTTTACACCACTTCACGCTGCATCGGCTGTGAGGGCTGCGCCGCCGTCTGCCCGATGCGCGCACACCGCTTTGAGGACGGCGCGCATGTCTTTGACCGCTCGCGCTGCGTCTGCTGCGGGCGCTGCGCCGAGGCTTGCCCGTCAAATGCACTGGAAGCGGCCGGCAAACTCATGAGCGTAGGCGACATTCTTGCCACAGTAAGACGCGACGCGGCGTTTTACGGCGCAGACGGCGGGATGACACTCTCCGGCGGCGAGCCCATGGCACATCCGCGGGCGGCGCTCGCGCTTTTGAAGGCGGCAAAAGCGGAGGGAATCGACACGGCAGTGGAAACATGCGGCTATTTTGATGAAAATCTGCTGCCTGAATTGTGTAGCCATGCCAATCTGCTGCTTTGGGATATCAAGGACAGCGACCCCGCGCGGCATCTGCAAAACACCGGAGTCGAGCTTGCACCGGTGCTCGCCAATCTGCGGCGTGCCGACATGCTCGGCACAAAAATACGGCTCAGATGTATAATCATACAAGGAGTCAACTATTTTGGCCCTGACTGCGAGCACGTCCGGAAAATATCCGAGCTGAAAAACGAGCTGAAAAGCTGTGCCGGCGTGGATCTCATCCCCTATCACCCGATGGGGGACAGCAAATGCGAGCGGCTTGGGATGCCCTACTGGGGTGGACGCGAATACGTCCCTGACAAGTGCGAGCTTGCCGGTATGGTCATAAAATAGAAAAGGCTTGCAGGATCGGGTCAATCCTGCAAGCCTCCTGCACATTCAGGCTGCGACGGCATCGATGCGCGCAAGCAGTACGCTGACGTCGTCCTCGTGCCCCGGCAGCACCCGCGAGCGAGCGCACTCCAATATCCGTTGCGCCGCCTCGTCAAGCGATTCTCCGCCGCGCAGCTCAAGCTCGCTCGCTATCCACGCGCCGTCGCCCTCGCCAAGCACGCCGTCCGATATCATCAGAAGCAGGTCGCCGTCCCGCAGCGCCAAGCTGCTCTTGTCAAAGCTTATCCCGCCGAGGATACCCGCGGGCATAGACGAGCCGTCCACCCTCAGCACCCTCCCTCCGCGTCTGAGGTAGCTTGGAGCCGCACCCGCCTTGTAAAATTCGGCGCGTCCGCCAAACGGATCGATGCTCACCGCGTCGATTGTCGCCAACGATTCGTCGCCCGCCTTGACCAGCATCGCGCAGTTCACCATCTCCAGCGCCGAGTCGGCGTCGAACCCAGAGGTCATAAGCCTGTGAAGCAGCCCGACCGCCATCGACGAATCCACCGACGCGTGGCAACCGCTGCCCATGCCGTCGCTTATCACGAAAAACGTGCGGCCTAAAACGTCCGTAAAGCTCCCGCAGGCGTCCCCGCAGAATTTTTCCCCGGAGACGCTGTACTGCCGCTGCGCCGACGTGATGATATAGTTCTCGCGCTCCCGGAAGATCAGCCGAGCCGCACCGCCCATCGTCCTCACCGACGGCGCCGAAAGCTCATACCCCAACAGGTCGCACAGCTCTGCCGTCAGCTCGGTGCGGTCAACGCGGTTCAGCTTATATTCCGGGATTTCCAGCTCCGCCGTGAACCGCCCTCCGCCGTCGGTGTAGCACACCGTCCCAAGCGGCGCGAGCAGATATTTTTCGGCGGTCTCGCGCAGCAGAGCTGCTGCTTTTGCATCTACGCTGCGCATATGTGACAGCTCCCGCGCCATTCGCGACAGCATCACCGACATCCCGTTGAACTGCTCGGTAACAACCGTCCGCACCCGCGAAACCTGCGCGTCCGCGCTGCGCCGCGCAAGCTGTTCGCCATAACGCAGATTTATCTCGCTTACCAGCCGCTCCGGCGCAGCGCAGTTGTGTGCAAAATGCTCCGGCAGCGCCTTTGCGGAAACGCGCCCATCCTGCCGCAGCCGCTCCGCAAGCTCGTTCATCACGTTCATCGTGTTGGTATAATCCGCCTGCCAGCAGCGCACGTTTTTATAGCAGCCGCGGCAAAAGCCGTCCGCGACACGATCGAACACCTCCGAAACGCCGCCTTTTTTGCAGAGCCTGTCCATCTTTTCGCTGACTGCGCGCGTCGTTTCTGCCACGTCCCGGAGCGACGACGCCGCAAGCTCAAGTCGCGCAACGGACAGCTCGCGCACCGGTCTCGTGTCCGTCGTATCCGCCTCGACCGCCGAAAAAGCCAGACGCTTTGCCAACGCCGGCGGTATCAGCAAAAACAGCACCGCTCCGGCACAGATCTCTATCAGCGGCGAGAGCCAGCCCGCGCCGAATGCCGCCGTACAGATTGCCCCGGCGCTCACGAACGATATCGCAACGCCCAGCTTTCCGAAGGACGAGAATATCCCGCCGGTGAGTCCGCCGAGTGCGAACGCAGCCAAAAGCATTGCGAATCCCGCCGAACCGCCCTGTCCCGCCACCGACGCCGCCGCGCAGGACAATCCCGCGGCCACCCCGGCTATTGCGCCGCCACTCTCGTGCCCGGCAAACGCGCACAGCATGACTGCCGCCACGCCGAGCACTCTGCCGACTGACACCGACGCTATCTCGAACGACGACAATCCCGCCAACAGTATCGCCGCCGATATCACGAGACAGATGCGCTGCTGTGCTCCGGTTATCGCTGTTATCCTCCGCGTTTTTTCCGTTTTTTCGGCGCCGTCCGTTTTGACCAGCATTGCCCGCAGGAAAAAGAAGGCGGTCCCGCCCGCAACACACGCCTCACATAACGAGAGCAACACGTCGTATACCGTGGAACCGAACATTATGGAAAACGCAGCGCTTGCGAAGAATATCGCCACTGCCGAGACGACGCAGGGCGTCGCTGCGCTGCGCTTCAGCCTTGGCGAAACGCCGAGAAGCCCGCGCAGCACCAGCATCAGCGCCATCACCGCGAGATATTTCATATTGCTGACAGTCCCGGCGGTCAGCACATATCCGATGACCGCACCCGCCGCCGGAGCGTAGCCATATTCGCGACAGAAGCTCAGCTCGGACATTGCTGCGGCTGCAAAGGCTGCGCCAAACGGCGCGAACGTGGCGCCGCCAAGCTCCAGCCTTGCCGCCGCCGCCAAAAAACCAGCGGCCAACGAGCCTATCACCCCGGCGGTCTTGGCGAGCCACTCCTGTTTGATGAACCTGTCCCAATCCCTTGTGACGCGTTCGGTAAACGCAGCCGTTCCGGCGCGCTGCCTCATGCTTTTCCACTTCCTTCCGTTTAATTGGATATTTCTGGTAATATTATAATACTCTCTTGTGGAAAAATATGGTGAAACAGATGCGCGCAACAGCACTTTTTTTATAAAAAACAGTTGCCTGACGTAATAGACCGGCGATTGTTGTCGTTAGAGGCCCAGCCCGCAGCTCAATATCAAATGACCGTTCACTGAAAACACCTCCGACACAATTGTCTGCGCTTGTGCCCCCTCCTGACTTCCTCGCACATATAAAAAACAGGAGGAGGATTAAGGGAGAGGTCTCGTAAGTAAGTCCTCTCCCTTCGGCCTTTGTAATCAGTCAGAATGATTGAATTGCCGGTAAAAATCAATCCTATTGGGGGATTATAAGCAGAGCCGCAAAAATCGTAAACCACGATATAATTTGCAGCTAAACGGGAAAGGCGGCAGAGGTAAATCCTTGCCGCCTTAACTTATATTCAAAAAATCCTCTATCGCAAAATATGCAAAAGTCGATAGGCCAAATTAAGCTTCACGGAAAATCTGCGCAGGTTGTACGATGATGTGTGGCAGCGAAGAGTAAAAAGGATAGCGAATGGGAACGACCTGCGTTAAGGTTGAGTTGTAGAGACAAAACCGAAAGGCAGGTCATCCCTTCGCCATGAAAAGTATAACACGGGATCTCTTAACACGAGGGCGTGGCAGCACAGGCATTAGAACGCAAGGATATTCTTTCCGACCGCTGTGAGCCGGATATTCCCTGTACACGGATACAACAAAAAACGCAAATACAGACCCTAAAATTAATCAAGCGCGCAATTTCAATGTCCCTGTTCCTTCAGTTCATCATTCGGACGCTCTCCTCATGTACAATCGGATACCGGACAATTTCTGTCCCCTCCAGATCCTCGCGGTGCATGTCTACGCCGGAGATCCGGTGATTGTCATAGGTGGTATAGTAGTATATGCCCCTGCTTGTGTTGCAGCAGGAGGTATAGATGGTGATCTCATATTTTCCATCGCCAAGATGGCAGCAGCCGCGCTGCTGATCCACGGATCCCAGAATATGAAAGAACTGACTGACGCTCTCCGCTTCACTCTCACCGGAACGGGAATTCATCTTCGTAAAGGCCACCCGGACAAACCGGGACTGGGAGGAAAGATCGCCGGGCAGCCCGATGGCCCCCATTCCTCTGCTGTATTCCGGCAACGACAGTCCCGGCGCAAAAGTCGTCTCCACGGGATTGGGAGACAGGCTGCGGTAATTGGCCAGATTCTGCATCTGCATTGGGAATGGCGGGTTGTTGGTGAGAACGCCGACGGGATTCTCATAGACCGTCAGACCGTCGGCCACGGATTCCACGGTAATCGTCTGCTCCCGGTCGGCAACAAGCCAATGCAGCTGCGCCACGGGAAGCTGTGGGCGGAAGGGTGTGTCCAGAATGTTCATTCTGCTCAAAAGCTCCTTTGCCTCCTTCACAGAGGAGCACCGGCTCAGCAGCCACGGGATCAGCTCAAACTGCGCGATGTTGTCTTTTCCCTCGACATGCGGACGGTAGTAGGCGTTGCCCACAAAATTCAGCCCCGCTATGGCAAGACCCTTTTCATTGACCGCGTCGTAGAAAAGCGGAGTCCCCTCCATGACGCAGGCCATGCCGAGCATGGCATAGTGGTGCGTTTGGGTCTCCTGCTCCAAATAGCGGAGAGGGTAGTTTCTGGGCAGAACCACTACCTCCTCTCCGTAGGAGAACTCGTAGTCCAGCGTGCGTCCAAAATAGAAATCCTTGGAAAGGTAAGCTGCAGCAGTACACATGATAAGTTTCTCCTTGCAGGCTCAATATTTTCTGCGGAACTGACTGACCGACAAAAGGATGCAGTCGATTCCCAGCAGGATCAGGTAGAAGCTGATGATATACCGGATGGACAGCAGGGACAGCCACGGATGGATTAGCATCATCATACCAAGGATGAGTCCGATAACATTCAATATCAGCGTAAAGCAATAGGCAAAGTTGCCGGAAAAGAGACGGATCCGATTCAGGCTCGACAGCCGGGAAATGCAATGGGAGATGAACCACAGCGGGAACAGGATTGTCAGAATGATTTTACCCGCAGTGGGATAGACCAGCAGCATGAGTCCTGTCATAACGCTCAGAATCCCGGAAATCAGAGAAACCACCGGACCGAAGCCGGTATAGCGTTCCATGCGAACATACAGCAGAATATCAATGATGCCCACGACGATAGCCATAATACCATAGAGCATAACAAATCCGGCAATTGCACTTTCCGGCCTTGCATATGTGGCGACGCCAAGCAGAATCAGCAGAATTCCCTCCGCCAGTCCAAGCCATCCGAAAACAGAGCGGCCTTTCATTTTGCATTCTCCTTCCGGTTCAGTATTTCCATAAATTCTTCGCCTGTAATCGTTTCTTTTTCGTACAGGTGCTTCGCCAGCTCGTCCAGCTTTGCCCGATTCTCCAGCAGGAGCTTTCTGGCCTTTTCATGCTGCGCTTTCACGACGGCAACCGTCTTCAGGTCGATCTCCCGCTGTGTTTCGGCCGAGCAGGCCAGTGAGGCGTCACCGCCGAGATACTGATTGGTCACCGTCTCCAGTGCCACCATATCAAAATCGTCACTCATGCCATAGCGGCTGATCATACCGCGAGCCAGCTTTGTCGCCTGTTCAATGTCGTTGGACGCCCCGGTGGTGACATCACCAAAGACAATCTCCTCTGCCGCGCGTCCGCCGGTAAAGGTGGCGATTTTGTTTTCCAGCTCCCGCTTTGTCATCAGATATTTGTCGCCGGTGTCCACCTGCATCGTATAGCCCAGCGCACCGGAGGTTCTCGGAATGATAGTGATCTTCTGAACCGGCGCGGAGTGACTTTGCAGCGCCGCCACCAGCGCGTGACCGACCTCGTGATAGGCGACGACGTGCTTTTCCCAATCGGAGAGAACGGCGTTCTTCTTCTGATAGCCTGCGATGACCACCTCGATGCTCTCTTCCAAATCCGCCTCATTGACGATGACGCGGCCATTGCGAACCGCACGGAGCGCGGCTTCGTTGATGATATTGGCAAGCTCCGCACCGGATGCACCGGCAGCCATACGGGCAATGGTGTGTAGGTTGACATCCTCCGCAGTTTTGATTTTCTTCGCGTGAACCTTCAGTATCGCCTCGCGGCCTGCGAGGTCGGGAAGCTCCACAGGCACGCGACGGTCAAAACGACCGGGACGGGTCAGAGCCGGATCCAGAGATTCAGGACGGTTGGTGGCCGCCAGAATGATAACGCCGGTGTTGCCCTCAAAGCCGTCCATCTCAGTTAAAAGCTGGTTGAGCGTCTGCTCACGCTCATCGTTGCCGCCCATGCCTCCGCTGTTCCGCTTCTGACCGATGGCATCGATCTCGTCAATGAACACGATGCAGGGAGCTTTTTCCTTTGCCTGCTTGAACAGATCACGAACCTTGGAGGCGCCCATGCCCACGAACATCTCCACAAATTCCGAGCCGGAGATGGAGAAGAACGGGACATTTGCCTCCCCTGCAACCGCCTTTGCCAGCATGGTCTTACCGGTACCCGGAGGGCCTACCAGCAGAAGCCCCTTCGGCATGGAAGCGCCCGCCTCGGTGTATTTGTCCGGATTGTGGAGATAGTCCACGATCTCGGACAGGCTTTCCTTGGCTTCATCCTCGCCCGCCACATCGCTGAAACGGATGCCCTTTGTGGACTCTACATACACCCTGGCGTTGGATTTTCCGACGCCGCCGAAGATCATGGAATTTTTTCCGCCAGCCTGCTCCAACAGCTTCTTGCTCATATATTGGCCAATGCCGATGAAAATCAGCAGCGGCAGGACGCCGGTGAGGAAAAAGCTGAGCAGCGGAGATGTGGTTTTCTGGACTTCCTTGGTGAATTTGGCGCCGGAGTCGTACAGCCGCTGCGTCAGGGTCGGATCGTCCATCGCGCCGGTTGTATAGATATTTGTGTTATCTTTATCCGTGAATACGATCTCGGAGTCGTTGATCTGCACCTTGCCGATGTTCTTCTCGTCAATCATGGTCATGAAGGTGCCGTAATCCACCTCCTCCACCTGATTTCTCATCAGCATTGGCGTGAAGATCAGGTTAAACAGCAGAATGACGGCGATGATGACCAGATAGTAGAATATCAGCGGCTTTTTTGGTGATTTGATTTCTTTCATACATATCTCCTTCTCTTAAAATAGCTTTATATCAGCAGTTTAAACCACTCAGGAGGCCTGCTCAAACTGACTGTTATACAAATCGGCATAGAAGCCGCCCTTGCGCATGAGCTCCTCGTGGGTTCCGCTTTCGATCACATCGCCGTCACACATCACAAGGATCAGATCGGCGTTTTTAATAGTGGAAAGACGGTGGGCGATCACGAAGCTGGTGCGATCCTTTGTCAGCTCGTCCATGGCCCGCTGGATCAAAAGCTCCGTGCGGGTATCCACCGACGAGGTGGCTTCATCAAGGATAAGCATGGGCGCGTTTTGCAGCATGGCGCGGGCGATTGTGAGAAGCTGCTTCTGGCCGGCAGAAATGTTGGCGCTTTCGGAGAGGACGGTGTCGAGGCCCTGCGGGAGCGTATGAACGAATTTGTCCAGCCCGCAGGCACGGCAGACCTCCTCCAACTGCTCGTCGGTGATGCCCTCCATGTTATAGACGAGATTCTCCCGAACCGTCCCCTCAAACAGCCAGGTATCCTGCAAAACCATGCTGAACAGCTTGTGCAGATTCTCCCGGCTCATGTCGGAGATGGGAACGCCGTCGATCCTGATGCTGCCGCTGTTGATCTCAAAGAAGCGCATGAGCAGGTTGACCATAGTCGTTTTTCCGGCTCCGGTGGGGCCGACGATGGCGACCTTCTGCCCGGGCTGCACCTCGGCGGAAAAATCCTTTATGATGATCTTATCCGGAGTATCGGGATAGCTGAAGCGGACGTGCTCAAAGCTGACATTCCCGTGAACCTCGGCGAGCTTCGTCGTTTTTTCGCTTTCATCAGACAGCTCCTCACTTTCCAGAAAATCAAAGATGCGGTGCGCCGAAGCGGAGACGGTCTGCATGTTGGTCATGCCCTGGGCCATCTGGGTCAGCGGCGAGGTGAACAGGCGGACATAGAGAATAAAGGAGACGATCACGCCGAACTCGATGGTTCCGTTCATCGCAAGGATCGAGCCAAAAACACAGACGGCGACGTAAGCAATGTTCCCGATGATGTTCATCAGCGGCTGCATGATGCCGGAGAGGAACTGCGATTTCCAGTTTGCATCATAGACGGCGGAGTTGAGCCTATCAAACTGTGCGCCGATTTTGCGTCCGGCACGGCTGATGCACACGACCTCGTGGCCGGAGTACATTTCCTCTATATACCCGTTCAGCGCACCCAGGCTCTTCTGCCGCGCCGTAAAATACCGCTGAGATCCGGACATGATTATGAAGGTCAACAGCACGCCGATGAGCGTAATCCCAACCGAAAGAAGGGCAAGGCGCCATTCCGTGACGAACATCATGATGAGACAGCCGGCAAACTGCGTTGCTGCGCTGATGATCGTCGGAAGGCTGTTGGTAAGTCCCTGCTGTAGGGTGGAGACATCGTTCGTAATACGGCTGAGAATGTCGCCCTGCGAGGTGGTATTGAAATATTTCTGCGGCACGCGGTTAATCTTGGCGGACAGCTCTCCGCGCATCCGATAGGACATTTTCAGTGTGACGGCGGCCATCACATAATGCTGGATGAAGCTGAATAGCGCGCTCAGAATATAGATGACGGCCAGAAAGATACCGATCCTGCCTATCGCCGCAAGGTCGATGCCGCCGCCCAGTCCTTCGGACATCAGCGTGGCAATCTGACCGATCTTATCCGGACCGATGATCGTCATGACGGCGCTCAGAACTGCAAGCAGCAGGGCGCCGATGATTACGCCCATACCGGAACGCATATACCCGGCGACCCGCGGAACGGCTGAGCGGACGCCGTTTTGACTGTTTTTCCGTTTCATTTTCATCCACCCTCCTCACGCAAGCTCCGAAGCGCTGAGCTGTGATGTGGCAATCTCGCGGTACATCCGGCAGCTCTGCATCAGTTCCTCATGGGTTCCCACGCCGGCAATCTCGCCGTGCTCCAGAACAATGATCTTGTCGGCGTGGCGTATCGTGCTGATGCGCTGGGCGACGATGATCTTTGTGGTTTCGTGAAGCTGCCGACTCAGTCCTTCCCGCAGCTTTGCGTCCGTGCGGTAATCCAGTGCGGAGAAGGAATCGTCAAAAATCAGGATCTCCGGCTCTCTTGCCAGCGCGCGGGCAATCGAGATGCGCTGCTTTTGTCCGCCGGACACATTGCGCCCAAGCTGAGCGATCTCATATTCCGTACCCTCCGGCAGCTTGTCCACAAACTCCTTCGCCCTCGACAGCTCAACCGCACGGTTCAACTCCGCATCATCGGCAGCGGCGGCGCTTTCCCCGAAAAACACATTCTCCCGGATTGTCCCGGAGAACAGAACGGCCTTCTGCGTCACATAGCCCAGCTTGTCGTACAGCGCGTCAAAGGTGTAGTCCTTCACATTGACGCCGTCCACCAGAACCTCGCCCTCCGTTGCGTCGTAGAAGCGGGGAATCAGGCTGACCAGCGTGGTCTTGCCGCTGCCGGTGGCGCCGATGATGGCCAGCGTCTCGCCCTTGTTCACCTTGAAATCAATATCTGTCAGCTCGTCCGCCGAAGCGTGGGGATACCGGAAGGATACATTCCGAAATTCCACCGTTCCGGTCTCCTTTCCGCTCTGCACGCTGCCCTCGCGGATGGAAGCCTTGCGCTCCAGCACCTCATTGATACGCTCCGCAGAGACCTGCGCCTGGGGCAGCATCAGAAAGATCATCGCCAGCATCGTGAACGCCATTACGATATAGGTCGCATAGGTGCTGAACACAAGCACCTCGCTGAACATCGTCAGCCGTGCCGCCGTGTCTGCGGCCGCAATATTGTTGACAAGTGCGGCGCCCACCCAGTAAATCGCAAGCGCCAGCCCGTTCATGCCCAGCGTCATGGTCGGCGACACTATGGCAAACAGCTTCTGGTTCTTCATCTGCAAATTCATCATGTCGCGGCTGGGCGTATCGAACTTTTCGTTCTGATATTCTTCCGCGTTGAAGGCGTGTACCACATTGATGCCGGTCAGATTTTCCCGCGCGACGCGGTTTATCTTATCCGTCAGCTTCTGAACGATGCGAAAGCGCGGGATGCACAGCCCCATGACCGCCAGCAGCGTCACAAAGAGCACGATGACGAAGGCTGCTGTCACGGCAGACAGCTCCCGGCTCTTGCCGAGAATCTTGATGATCGCCCATACTGCCATAATGGGCGCCTTTATCATCATTTGCAAACCCATTGCAACGATCATCTGAATCTGGGTGATATCGTTGGTTGTTCTTGTAATCAGGCTGGGGACGGAGAAATCCTGCATCTCCTCGCTTCCGACATCCATCACGTGATGAAACAGCTTGTCCCGGACGGCAAAGCTGAATCCGGACGCGGTCTTGGCTGCAAGATATCCGCAGGCGATGGCAAGCACTGCGCTGGCCGTCGTGCAGCCCAGCATTTTCAGTCCGACATTCGCGATGTCTGCCGTGGTGCCGGAGGTTTTTATCAGCATCGTCAACTCGGTCATATAGTCCGGCAGACGCAGATCAAAATAGATCTGGATCACCACAAACACCAGACAGAGCATCGCCATCCACTTTTCTCTGCGGCGCATATTTTTCAAAAGCTTAAACACGGTTTATCCCCTATCTTCCGCTAAAATTCCGTTTTTGCGAATCTCTTCAGCATTTTCGCCCAGCACGGTCAAGCATTTATGGAACACCTTGATATCCTCCTCAGACAATCCGATGAGCAGCTCCCGTGCAAAGCACTTTTGAAGCTCCCTGCCCTGTTCAATAATGGCTGATGCTTTCTCTGTGCAGACAAGCTGCGTCTTTCTGCGATCTCCGGGATAGCTTTGCCGCAGAAGCAGGCCTTCATTGACAAGCCTGTCGATGTGGACGGACACAATCCCGGCTTTTAGCCCACGACAGAGGCAAAGCTCCTTCGCTGTTCCGTTCTCTGGATTATTGGAGAAAAACATCAGAATATCGACGGCCATCGGTGGAAGCCCCGTCTCTTTGCAGATTGGCTGTAGCACAGCGTGATAAGCTTCAATCAGCCGATTTGCATTGCCAAATATCATGGATGCAGTAAAAGCAGAATCACTCATTGAGATTTCCCTCATTCTATAAAGTCTAATATTGAAATATCTATTATTAGTATAATAACATCCTGTGATGCTGTCAATATGCGAATTATAAATATTCTATGAATCCCTGTGTTGGATGGAACACAATTCCGTCACGATCGTCGGGGCGATAGCAAAGCAGCGGTATCGTCCTTCTGTTTGCCGTCGGGTTTTGCAAGGCCGATCGTTTCATCCGCCGAAAAACGCTGTCCAAAAGAGCGAGAGATCAGTTTATGAAGCCTTATATAGAATTTCTGCGGTTATAAAACTCAATCCACACCGGCCGATACTCGTCATTTTCTCATGGGTCTATATTTTAGCTAACCAAATAGTTTCTACTAAAATCTAAAAAAAATTCAGCCCCGTTGTAAAATTTTTGATTTACGACGGGCTTTGTGGTGTAATGCAATCCTCTTAAACAAGGGTGCAACTGAATACTTGACAGTGCCCTACATCACTTGACAAAATCAATTATTTAATTTAGATACAAAAACCGACTTGGGGCGCCCTCCTTACGGGGGGCGCCCCAAAATGTCTCCTGTTTTTTACATTTTGTCCTTGTGTGGCGGCCAAGCCTCCTGCTCTATCTGCCGAAGCCGGCTGGGCTGCTGTAAAAAGAGCCGTCCCAAAAGGCACAGACGATCGCACAATCCAACCTATCCGCAATATCGCAGACCGCTTCGCGGCTTGCCGCATTGTACAGCGCCACGTTCGCATAGCACGCGTCCGCGAGGCTGCCGTCATACCGCACTGCACAGCTTGCTTCGAGCACCTCCGCAAACTCACCCGTTGCCGTCACAAAGCACGGGTGTCGGTGCAGAGCTTTGCCGTCCTTCTCGAACGTGTGATACATCACCTCGCCGTCGCTCATCGCAAACGAACGGAACACGCTGCACGCTGAGCCCGGCTCCGACGGCGTCCTTGCCGCCTGAGTAATCTGCCCGTCCTTCAACGCGTACATGCAATATTCACCGCCCACGTGTGCGGAAAGCGACAGAGTAAGCCCGCTGTCGGAGCTGATATAGCCGTTACCAAAGCCGCTGCGCTCCAGCTCGTCTCGAGCTATCGTGATGCGATACGCCTCCGAGAGCAGATTCAAATCCAGCACGCCGCCGTTGAATCCGTTTTCATCCAGAAAGGCTCGGTATTCCGGCGAGATCCACAGCTCCACCGAATGCTCCGACTCATCGAACCTGAGCTCGAAGTGTTCGAGCTTCGCCGTCTCCTCGGCAAGGCGTTTCAGGCGCCGCGCCATCTTCCCGTTGTTCGCCGGGTCAAACTCTGTCGCGTCGTCCAGCGAGAGAATGCTGTTCCACTCGCTATAGAGCGCGCCCGCAAACATGTTGTAGCCGCACCGCTCTCGCGTCTTGTTCAGCGCATCGCGCAAAACATTGTAAAGCTCCTCGCCGACCTGCACCTTTTTCCCCGCCGATGCGTTCAATGTCGCAATGTTGGCGTAGCCCTCGTACTCCGTCTCGGCGTCGAGCAGCTTATATGCGCGCAGCAACGCCGTGCCGTACACGTCTTTCAACTGGTTGAGCTGTACGCCAATCTCGTTGCTGCCGCCCTCCATATAATACAGAAAGGTGACGCCTGTGGCGTACTGCTGGGCGTCGTCGCTGCTGGCGGGCTTAATCTCGTAATAGCCCTCTTTCTTGTGTATCAACTGCGCCACGCCGTAGCCAATTCCGCCGAGCGCCAGCGCCAGTGCCAGAATAAAACAGACAACCCGCAGCTTCACATGTGAGGTGCTGACCTCGATGGTATCCAGTTCGTTGTCTCTAAACATAAAATTATCCTTATAACAAACATAACCAATCGCCCTGAACGATTGGTCATGTCCTTGTCACTTATTTCCCAAAGCGAATTTCCTTGTATTTGGCAATCTCGGACTCGCTGCCAAAGATCATGTGGCCGTTTCCGATATCCACAAGGCTGGGCTGCTCGGTGGAATAATCGTGAACCGCCGGGTCGTAAACGAATAGCGTTTTCTTCTTTTCGATTATCGGATCCGGCACCGGGATTGCGGAGATAAGGGATTTGGTATACGGGTGGAGCGGATATTTAAACAGCTCCTCCGTCTCGGCGATCTCCATAATGCGCCCCTTGTAGATAACGACTATGCGGTCGCTGATGAAGCGGACGATGGAGAGGTCGTGCGCAATGAAGAGGTAGGTCAATCCGCGCTCCTGCTGAAATTTTTTGAGCAGGTTGAGCACCTGCGCCCTGATGGAGACGTCGAGTGCGGAGATCGGCTCGTCGGCGACGATGAACTCCGGCTCCATTACGAGCGACCTTGCAAGGCCGATGCGCTGGCGCTGACCGCCGGAAAATTCGTGCGGATAACGCGTCAGATGCTCCGGGAGCAGGCCGACCTCGCGGGTGATTTTCTCAATCTTGGCTATCCTTTCCTTCTCATCCTTGTAGAGATGGAAGTTGTAAAGGCCCTCCGAGATGATATATTCGATGGTGGCGCGCTCGTTCAGTGAAGCCGCCGGATCCTGAAAGATCATCTGAATCTTGCGGATAACCTTGCGGTCCTCTCCACGTGAAAGCTTGCCGGAGATTTTCTTGCCGTCATAATATATCGCGCCCGCGGAGCAGGGATTGATACGCACAATGGCGCGTCCGATGGTGGTTTTGCCCGAACCTGATTCGCCGACCAGTGAGAGAGTCTCGCCCTTGTAGATGTCAAAGCTTACGTTGTCGACCGCCTTGAAGGCTTTTCTCCCCTGCTTGAAGACAACGTCCAGATTCTGGATAGATAGTAATACCTTTTTTTCGTTATTCACGTTGCTGTTATCCATACGCTGCCTCCTCACTCCCCAAAGTCCACATAAGCTTCAGTCATCTTCTCATGCAGATTCTGGATATTTGCGGGAACCTCCGTCTTCGGCGCTCTCGGGTCGAGCAGCCATGTTTTCGCCCAATGCGTCGGGCTCACCTGGAACACAGGCGGCTCCTCGACAAGGTCGATGGCCATTGCATACTTGTTGCGCGGAGCGAAGGCGTCTCCGATAATCTTGTTGTAAAGGGATGGCGGTGTGCCGGGTATCGAAAACAGCTCGGTTCCCTTTTGCGCAAGCTGTGGCAGGGAAGATAGCAGCGCCCACGTGTATGGATGGCGCGGCTCGTAGAATATCTCCTCGACGGTGCCGACCTCGACTATCTGGCCGCCGTAGAGCACCGCAACGCGCTCGGCAACGTTCGCAACAACGCCAAGGTCGTGGGTGATATAGACGGTGGTGAAGCCAAGCTCCTGCTGGAGCTCCTTTATCAGCCTGATGATCTGCGCCTGAATGGTGACGTCCAAAGCGGTTGTCGGCTCGTCGCAGATGAGTATCTTAGGCTGGCAGGAAAGTGCGATGGCGATAACGATACGCTGGCGCATACCGCCCGAATATTCAAACGGATAATCGTTGAAGCGCTTTTCCGGGTCGGGGATGCCAACCTTGGTCATTATATCGATGGTACGTCTCTTTGCCTCTGCTGTGGAGCACCTCTGGTGCTTGAGGATGACGGTCATGATCTGCTTGCCGATGGTGATGACCGGGTTCAGCGAGGTCATTGGGTCCTGGAAAACGGTCGCAATACGACATCCGCGGATCTGCTGCCAGTCGTTGGTATACTTGACCTTGGCGCAGTCGATGATGGCGTAGCCGTGGATTACGCCGTTTTCCTCGTCGATCGAGCGGAACTCGACGCGGAACGCAACCGATTCAAAGATCCTGTTGAGCACCTTCGGATTCTTCAGATCCTCGCCGGTGCTCATCGCGAGCTTGAACGCGCGGTTGAGCTTGTTGATGAATACAATCTGTGAGCGGAGCGGATAGCGCCCGATAGAGAGCAGTATCTCATAGCCGATGATTTTGTTGCGCTCGATGGTCTCGTCGGAGAGGCCGTAGGGATTGCCCTGCTTGTCCTGGACGGCGATTTTCTCACGGCGCTTTGCCAGCAGCTCGGCAAGCTTCTTCCTGTCGGCGCTGATGCGCGCGGCGTCGTGCCTGTAGCTGTTGCGGTGCTCCTTAATGAACGCCTTGTGCTCGCTCTCGAGCTTGTTTTTATCGTTGGTGAGCGCGGCTATCTTCGCCTTTGTCACCTCTATCTCGGCGGCGTCGTGCTTTTTGTCGAGCGTCCAGAGATAGTTGTTGGTATCGACGATGTTGTCGTTGAGCGTCTTGAGCTTTTTATCGTATTCGAGCTGAGCCTCTTCGGAGATGGTCTTGGCGCCCTCAATCTCCTTCAGCTTTGCGCGGTAGGCCAAAAATTCGGCGCTGCCGCGTTCAAGACGGGAATTTTTGTTCAGCATGTCGGTGACGTAGCTGAGCATACGGCGATTGCGCGAGGTCAGGCGCACGTCGGTTTTGGATATCTCGTCATCGGAGAATACGATGCTGCCGTTGGAGATGAAGCCGTTGGATTCGAGCATACCTGCAAAGGTTTTGGTGAGCACCGACTTGCCAGAGCCGGACTCGCCGACGATGGCGAGCGACTCGTTTTCGTAGATATCGAGCGATACGTTGCGTATCGCGGAGAGTATCCTTCCTCTGACGTTAAACTTAACGTCCACGTTTTTCAGTGAGAGGAGGACTTTTTTATCGTTCATTTCAGCCATTCTCTCACCTCATCACATGTGGGTTCTCGGGTCGGACGCATCCGCGAGATTCTGACCCAGAACATAGAGTATAATGGTAATCATTGAAGCAACCGCAACAGGAGGCCAGAACTCCCACGGGAACACAAGGAAGGAGGACTGCGCCTGCTGGATCATTCGACCGAGCGACGGCACCGTGGCGCTCAGACCTATGCCGATATAGGAGAGGAAAACCTCCATCGAGATATAGGACGGCAGCTCGGTGGCGAGGACGGTGACGATGACGGAGGTCAGGAACGGCAGGATGTTCTTGGAGACCATTCGCGGGATCGGCGTGCCGAGACAGCGGGATGCCAGCGAATATTCGCGGTCACGGATAATCATGACCTGGTTGCGGAAGAAGTAGGCGATGCCGAGCCAGCCGGTGACGGTCAGCGCAAAGATGAAGCTCCAGAAGCCTCCTCCGACGATATAGACCAGAACCGATACGACCAGAATATATGGGACGTTCGCCACGATGTTATAGATGACGAGCATGACGGCGTCCACCCTTTTGGAATAGCCCCAGACAGCGCCCATGATGATGCCGACAAACATATTGATCGCGGCGCAGATGGTCGCAAGCATCAGAGAGGTGCGTGACGAGGATATTATTCCGTAAAGTATCGAGTTGCCGAGAGCGCCGCTGCCCAGCAGCCATTTGAAGGAGAAGCCGCCGTAATACGACATTGCGGCTTTGGGGCTGAGATTGAAGGTGCTGACGTCGTTGACGTTCTCATACGCGTCGTATGGCCAGAAGATTGGCATGATGAAGGACACCAGCACGATGAGCGCAAAGAGTATGATAAGCACTATATTGAGCTTTTTGCGGAAAAACACGCGGAAAACGGAGTGCCAGTAGGAATAGCGCGGCGCAATGATCTTCTCGGAATCGATGGCGTCGTGATCTATAAATCTGAACAGCTCGTCCTTGTTTTCGTTGTTGCAGACAGTGGCGTTCTTGATCTCTTCCATTATCTTCCGCCGCCTCCTTCCTCGGAAAGTGAAATTCTCGGGTCATATTTTGCAAGCAGCAGGTCGCCGAGTATCAGCGAGAGGATGGACAGTGAGGTGTAAAATACCGTGCAGGCCACGATTACGCCGTTGTCGTGCATGTTGATGGCCGTGGTGAGCAGGTTGCCGACGCCGGGGACGGCGTAGACGCGCTCGGTGATGATAGCACCGGTCAAGCAGCCGAGGATGCTTGCGGGGATGCCGTGGATGAGATAGATCATCGCATTGCGTGAGATGTGGATACGGTAAATCTCACGCTCGGAGAGCCCCTCCGCGCGCGCAAACTTGACGTAATCGGAGTTCATCTGGTCGATCATATAGCGGCGCATCCACTTCATCAGGCTGCCGATGGAGGGCAGCGCAAGGGAGATGGTCGGAAGCACATATGCCAGCACCTTGACCTCGGCGTTTGCGAATTTATACGGCAGACCGAACAGGCTGGTGCCAAGCGCTGCAAACATGAATATGTACGCCAGCGACGGAACCGCCATGATGAAGATGATGTAGATGTTGCCTATCTGATCCGCAAGCTTATCCTTGCGGCGTGCCATGAGTATGCCCAGCGGCAACCCGAGGATATAGGCGATGAACGTAGCGATGAGGCCGATGACAAAGGAGTTTTCGAGCAGCGACAGGCCGGAGTTGCGGTAGCTGTAGGTAGTATAGTTGTCCGGGAAGCGCGCTGCATCCTCATCGGATATATTCCCCAGCGTGTATGTCAGCGAGTGGAAGTCTATCGCGGTGTCTTCATATTGATCCGTCCCGATCATCGACGGATACTGCTGACGCGAGGTCTTCAGCCCTCCCGCCGGAGCGTTGATTACGGTGGTTATCTCGGAGCCGCGGTAGGTGGCGTAGGAGGTGCCGAGATTGAGGTGCATCCAGTTCTGGTGTATGAACGGGAAACGGTTGTCAAAATACAGCAGGTATTTGTGCTGCGTGCCGGAGCCGACGATGGCGAACATACCGGAATAGGGGTCTTTCTCGAAGCGGACATAGCGGTCTGTCAGCGCCTCGTCCTTGACCATCCCGGTCGTCTCAAAGGTTATGAAGTTCTTCACGTAGTCCCAGAGCCGGTAGAGCACGTTTCTTTCGTTGATTGCAAGCAGATAGCCCTTTCCTCCCGGCTTCAGGTCGCCGTCGGAATATCTCACCGGGGTCAGATACCTGAAGGTATATCCCTTGGCATAATATTCGTTGAGAAATTCCTTGACAGCCTCGTTGTCTCGATATTGATCCTCTTTCTGAATGACGGAGTTGTCCCGCTTATAGTCGTCCTGATTGACGTAATCCTCGCCATATACAGCGACGTACTTCGCCTTGAGAAAGGAGGAGTAATCCACATAGGAAAGGTATCCGTATTTGGAGTACTGATTGTACTCATAGATCGCTCTGTCGTTGTTGCTCTTCTTGTTCCAGATGTCGTCCGTCTGGAAGATGACGCTGCGCGGTATGCAGGTGTAGACAAGGAGCATAACGACCATGACCACGACCAGCAGCGAGAAGATAGAGAAGAGTATACGCTTGAGCATGTACTTTTTCATGTCTCAACCACCGTTAGAGATTTCATCAACTGTATTCCCCTTTTTAATATTATGCCGCAAAGAGCTAAGCTCCGCATTCAAAACGAGCCCGTATATATTTGCATGTTTATACATTTTTGAATAAAGAGCTCGGCCTTTTGCAGCGCCCGGTAATTAAAGCTCAACCACTGCAAATTATAACCCTAAGGCAGATAGGGGGAGCCCCTATCTGCCTTAAATCAGCTTTTCCAGCCAAGCGTTGACTTACCGCCAACGCATATTACCAATCGGACGATTAGAACAGGCCGATAACCTTGGTCATGTAGCCAGCGCCCTTGCCCTTGAAGGTGTCAAGGTAGGAGGACGGATCGCCGAAGTCAGGACCCCAACCGGAACCCCAGAACATATCGAAGTTGCCGGCCTCGCCGTTGGCAGCGCGGTAACCGCATGCGTAGTAGTCCTCCGGAGTGGTGGCCTCAATGAGGTTCACCTGAACCTTATCGGAGCCAAGAACGGACTCAAGGGACTCCTTGTAGGACCTCGCCATACCGAGCTGGAGATCGGAGCCGCTGTAGTAAACGACGTCGATCTGGATCGGATAGGTAACGGTATCGCCAAGAGCCTCGACAGCGGCGTTGAGATGCTCAACAGCCTTATCGGGATTGTACCAGCCGTCTACGCTGTCGGCAACCTTGATGCCAACGCCCATCTGGTCGCAATAGTACTGAACCATATCACCGTAGAAGGTGCCGGCCGGGAAGGTGTGGCCGTCAGCGTCGGTGGTGTCCTCGGAGAGGGAAACGAACGCCGGGGAGCAGTACATATTTCTCATGTTGGCCTCGGCAAGCTCGCCGCGGGAAACGGCATTCTGGGTCTTCTTGTCGAACGCAAACATAAGGGCCTTACGGAAGTCCTTGTTCTGGAGAGCAGTGTTGGTATCGATCTTCTGCTGCTCGGTCTTCGGGGAAGCGCAGGTGCCGCTCTCGAGAGCGAAGGTGCCGCGGTTGAGGTTCAGACCGCCGAAGTAGGTGGTAGAGGTGGTATCGGAGATGTAGGAATACTTCTCGAAGTTACCGTCGGCCTCAGCCAGCTTGCGGGTGGTCTCGTTGGAAACGCCGATAGTAGCATAGGTGCCGGCTACGGCGTCGTTGTACAGAGCGGTGAGATCCTCGGCATTGTCATAGACCCACTTGATGGAGTCGAGCTTGGTCTCGTCGTTTCTGTAGTAGTTGGTGTTGCGGACAAGCAGGATCTCGGAATCCTTCTGGAGCTTCTGTACGAGGAACGCGCCGCAGTAAACGTTGGAGGCAACGTCGGTGTACAGACCGAAGGTGTAGGAATCTCCGGCAGTAGCCTCTGCGTACTCGTCAACGCCGTACACGCCGCCGCGGGACTGATAGAAGCTGTCGCAGATCGGCAGGAAGCAGGAGTAGGTGAGCATGGTGAGGAAGTAGGAGGTCGGCTTCTCAAGGGTTATCTCAAGGGTGTACTTGTCGGTAGCCTTGTAGCCAACGTCGTCCCAGCTTCCGCCGTCCTTGTAGTAAGCGGTAGCGCCGACGATGATGCCGTCAACCAGATACTCAAGACCGGCCTTGGCGTCGAGCATATGGCGGAAGCCCGCTACAAAGTCCTCGGCGGTGAGCTCGGCATACTGAGCGCCCTCGGCGGTATACCAATAAACGCCCTTACGAATGTGGAAGGTATAAACGGTGCCGTCCTCGGAAATATCCCAAGACTCCGCAAGAGCCGGCATCATCTGTCCGAGGTTGTTGTACTCGACAAGACCGTCAACGCAGTTAACGGTGATCTCGGTATCGGACTGGGAGCTGGTGTTCAGCCAGTCAAGGGTTACGGGTGCGGTCTGGAAGGTGGTGGTGTAGGTTTTCTGGACGGTGTGACCCTTTTCGGTCAGATAAGCGGCGGGATCATACTCGCCCTCGCCCTCGACGGCCTTCGCCCAGATGTCGAGCAGCTCGGCGCGCTCTTCCTTGGTGAGGAACTCGTCGGAGATGACAAGACCCTTCAGACGGTCGTCATCGTTGCCCCACTGAACGAAAGGAATGGTTCTCGGCGCAACGCGGGAGATGGTGTAGGCGCCGCCCTGGGTGGTGGTCGGGATCATAACGGCGGAATCAAGCAGCTCGGCCTCGGCCTTTGCAAACTTGACAAAACGCTCGTTTACGTCCTCGCCGGACTCGGCGTCAAGAAGCAGCTCTTCAAACTTTGCGAGCGCGCCTGTGTAGGCCTCCTCGTCGTCGCCACGGACATAGGTGGCCTCGCCGGGCTGTTCGTCTTCCTTGCTGCTCTCGGCAACAGAGGACTGATCGTCGATGATGGGTCCGGAGCTTTCGTTGCCGGTCTTCGTGCAGGCAGCCATACCGAGCGCCATAACGACAGCCAGCAACAGTGCGATAAGCTTTTTCATGTTTTTTCCTCCTCTTTCAGGATGATAATTATAGCTGAACATAAGGCCTTAACCCAAGTTCACAAATTTCAGGCGCGTCTTTCCGCGCTGCCATGAGGCCGTTGAATTATTGTTGAATATAACATTCATATTTTCGGATTGCGATACGTTCTCACTTTATCGCTTTAGACCAATAAATGCCCCATTTTTTGTATGATAATTATAGCATACCCGTCGAAACATTGCAATACATAATTTTAGATTTTTTCATCATCAGGGCGTTTTTAATTCAAAATTTACCTTATTCCTTATAAATGCGATTTTCACGTTTCAATATTGTTTAAAAATACCGGCGTTTTTTATCTCTGCGCCCGTCAAGGCCGCGGGATCAACGGACGGCTCCAAACAGGTTTTGCATAATCCGGATTTCAATCCTGCAAAACCGTCCTTTCATCGTGAACGTCTTTGCAAAATGCTTCCACCGTTGGCGGACAGACGTTTTCGAGCCGCAAACGAATGTTTGCATAAATATCCGGAAGCGGTGCGACGCACATATAATATATAATGGTATGGGCCGCTCCTCTCATCCGGAGAAGGCTCCCTTTTCCGGGACTATCGCGTCTATCGCCTCGAGAGCACGGCACAGCTCACCGTATTCGACGTCCCGCACGCCGACGCCTCGCGCTGCCGCTATCGCCGCTGCGCAGCCGGCCGCCTGCCCCATCGCCATGCAGGGCGCCTGCACACGCAGCCCGCTGTTCGCGAGCACATCGGACGACAGGGCTCTGCCTGCGCAGAGAATCCGCCGCGAGCCTTTTGGCAGCAGCGCCCGGTACGGTATCTTTGCGACGACGTTTTTACTGTGGTATTCCTGCCTTATTCCGTCCATCACATGCAGATCGACGGGATAATAAGCGTAGCAGACCGAATCCTCGAACCAGCGGCCGCCGAGATAATCCTCGACGGTGATTTCGTATTCGCCGTCGATACGGTTGGTCTCGCGCACGCCGACCTCGGAGCCAAAGCTGTCCACCGCCGTATTTTCAAGTCCCTTTATCCCGCGATAAAAGCTGAGCACCCGGAAAACGCCGCGCACGGCGTCCCTGCCAAGCGCCGTCCTGCTCTCCGAAGCGCCGGAGTCCGCGCAGGGGATATGCAGGTCTATCTGGCGCTCATAAAGCCACTTTACGAGCAGCTCGCCGGTTATGTAGCCGGGAAAGCCCTCGCTCTCCGCCCTTCGCCTCACCTCGTCCGCATCAAAGCCTTCCGTGTCATAGCCGGTGAGGCGGTTGCGCAGCGTCGCAGGCTGCTGCACATCACTTCTCTTCACTCGATATCCCGCCATAACCGTCAGGCTTGCGTCCCCGGTGGCGTCGATGCAGACCGGCGTCTCCAGCCGGTAAAGCCCCTCCTTGCAGGCGATAATCAGCTCCGCCCCGTCAGCCGTTTCGGAAACGCCGGAGAGCATCGCGTTGGTCAGAACGTCTACGCCGCTCTCCTCGCACATGCAGTTCAGGTGATAGAGGTAGACGAAGCGGTTGAAGCCGATCTGCCCCTCCCAGTGGCGGCGCGGCGGAAAGTCCGCAGGCGGCATTGCGGCGCCGCCCGAGGCTATCGTCCTGAGCATGACCTCCCAGCAGGGGCCGCCGATGATGCGTCTGCCCCACGCAAAGAACAACCCCGGTGCGGGAACGTCCCCCGCAATCATTGTGCCGCCAAGCATACTGTTTTTCTCCGTCAGAAGCGTCCGCGCACCGCTTCTTGCGGCGGCTATAGCCGCAAAAACTCCCGCCGTTCCCCCGCCCACGACAACCACGTCATAGCTTTTGGGATAATTTTTAATATACATATTCTCGTCCCCTTGACTTATTTATACTTTATTAAGTATAATACATTATGAAACAACGTTGTTCAATGCAAAATATCAACTCAAATTTATAATATATTAAACAGGTGATGAGATGGGCCTTGAATATGAGCTCATAAAGCGCCGCGATTTTCTGTTCGAGACCGGCGCACACGACTGCGACGCCATGCTCGTCGTCCTCGGCGGCGAATTTGACTGTACCGTCGAGGGCAATGTCTTCCGCGCAAAAAGCTGCGACGCCGTGATATTGCGCCGCGGCACGCCGTTTTTCCGCAGGGTCGTTTTGCCGTTGGAGTGCCTGTACATCCGGTTCGACGCGCTCCCGTGGCCGGTCGCCTCCGGAAAGCTCTCCTCGCCTGATCCCGCGAGGACGCAGGGCACAGTCGAGCTGCTGAAGGCCGCCGCGCTCAATGGCGACGACCGGCTCGTCGCGCATTTCATCGACGACCTTTTCATCCTGCACGGCCTCTGTCCGAACGCCCCCGGCGACCGCGTGGTGAACGAGCTGCTCGCCTATATGAACGCAGGCTACGGCGGCGATATCACGCTGGACACGCTTGCCGGGCGCTGCGGACTTTCCAAGCAGGCGCTGACGGCCCGCTTCCGGCGTGCCTGCGGCGTAACTCCGATGCGCGCGCTGTGCGGCATACGCATACGCAGCGCCAAACGCCTGCTCTCCTGCACCGGAGAGAGCGTCCGCGAGATTGCGGCAAAATGCGGCTTTGAGAATCAATACTATTTTTCCACCCGGTTCCGGCGCGAGACCGGCATGACCCCCACCGAATACCGCGGCCGTTTCCGCGTTTGAGGCGCAAAAAAGCCCGTCCGGCCAAAACCGGGCGGGCCTTAGGCGTCTCACCACCTTGCCGAGACGTTGTGGAAGGGCTGGCCGATGAATCCGACCTGCGCGAAATCCTCCATGTTCGCACGGATTATCGCGTCGATGCCGCTCATCGCCATCTGCGCCGTCAGCAGATAACCCGCGGCGTTCATGTGGCTGCCGAGATAGAAGCGGCTGCGGAAAGCCTTGTCGTAACACGGCGCGTAACGCCGGAAATCCAGCACATAGGTGTGTGGAAACAGCTCTGCGAGCTGATGCATAAGCTCGGCGTGCCTGTCCGCCAGCGCCCGCCGCTTCCCGTCATCGCCGTCCTCGCGCGGCATTGTCATCAGAAAGAAGCGCGCCTGCGGCTGCATTTTCCGGATTCGCTGGATTATCCTCGCATAATAGCCCGCAAAATCCTTCGCGTTTTTGTCGTAGTCCTCAAGGCAGACGCTCTCCACGCCGCCGATGGCCTGCCCGCAGCCCAGAATGTCGTTGACTCCGAGTGCGATTATATACGCCTGACAGAGCTTGTCCTCATCCCAGAAGCCGTTTTCCTCTGCAAAGCTGGACCAATACCACTCCGCTGTCATGCCCCCGCGGGAAAAGTTCCAGACCTTGCAGCCCGCTGTCCTCGCGATGTACTGTCCCCACGAGTATTCGTACATATCGTGCCAGCCCATATTGCCGTCCTCGTCCAGCGACTCGAACTCGCCCGACGAAAGACTGTCCCCAATGCAGCCTATTGTGCGGAATATCCCGCAGAAGCCGCCGTTCGGGCGTATCTGTCCAAGCGGATTCTCATCTCCCGGAATCGACATAAACTCATCAAGCGTCATGCTCAATACCTCCTGCTCCGCGCCCTTGTCGCGGGCTGATTTTTACTATATAATACGCGTGCTCCCGGCGTCTGTCAACAGGCCTTCGCAGCTTTCCGTCCGGGCTTCCGGCAAAATAAAGCTCCCGGAAGCGCGCATATCCGGGAGCAATGGTGCCGCTGACCGGGATCGAACCGGTACGATGTTGCCATCACGGGATTTTAAGTCCCGGGCGTCTGCCAATTCCGCCACAGCGGCAGATTCGATTTTACGATAATATATTTTACAACAAAACCCGCCGATTGTCAATCCGGAAAGAGGAATAAGCGGGCTTTTTTCAAAAAATGCCGCCTTATGGCACGGATTTCCTGCTTGAAGTCTTGAACTGACGAGCCAAAAATAGTATAATATAATTTATCGATTCATCGGAAAGGAATGGTAACATAATGAACAGGGTCGAATTATCGGCGATATGGGCGTCGCCCGAGCAGTTTGCCGAACAGATTATAACCGTCGGCGGCTGGGTCAAAACCATACGCGATTCCAAAATGTTCGGCTTCATCGAGCTGAACGATGGGACCGCCTTCAAAAATTTGCAGATCGTGCTCGATGCGTCCGCCGTCGAAAACTACAGGGATATCATCAGGCTCAACGTCGGCTCCGCCGTCATTGTCCGGGGCAGGCTGGTGCTGACTCCCGAGGCCAAGCAGCCGTTTGAGCTGAAAGCCGAATCCGTAGAGGTCGAGGGTCTCTCCGCACCGGATTATCCTCTCCAGAAAAAGCGCCACTCCGCTGAATTTTTGCGCACCATAGCGCACCTGCGCCCGCGCGCCAACACCTATAACGCCGCGTTCCGCGTCCGCTCCGAGGCCGCGTTTGCCATCCACAGCTTTTTCCATTCCCGCGGCTTTGTCTACGCTCACACGCCGCTCATCACCGGCAGCGACTGCGAGGGCGCGGGCGAAATGTTCCGCGTCACAACCCTCGACGCGAGCGACCCTCCCCGTCTCGAGGACGGCAGCGTTGATTTCAGCAAGGACTTCTTCGGCAAGCCCACCAGCCTGACCGTCTCCGGCCAGCTTGAGGCCGAGTGCATGGCGCTCGCATTCTCGAAGGTCTACACCTTCGGCCCCACCTTCCGCGCCGAGCAGTCCTACACCGCGCGCCACGCCGCCGAGTTCTGGATGATCGAGCCGGAGATAGCCTTTGCCGACCTTAACGACGATATGCAGCTCGCCACCGACATGATAAAATCGGTGCTGCGCCACGTCCGCTCCGCCTGTCCGATGGAGCTTGAATTTTTCAACAGCTTCTTCGACAAGGAGCTGCTCTCCCGCATCGACTCCATCATCGAGTCCGACTTCGGCCACGTCACCTACACCGAGGCCGTCAAGCTGCTCGAGGACGCGCCGGTCGAGTTTGAATATCCCGTGTTCTGGGGCTGCGACCTCCAAACCGAGCACGAGCGCTATCTCACCGAAAAAATCTTCGGAAAGCCGGTGTTCGTCACCGACTATCCAAAGGAGATCAAGGCGTTTTACATGCGTATGAACGACGACGGCCGAACCGTCGCCGCGATGGACCTGCTTGTTCCCGGCATCGGTGAGATCATCGGCGGCAGCCAGCGCGAGGAGCGCCTTGACAAGCTGCTCGCTCGCATCGACGAGCTTGGCCTGCGCCGTGAGGACTACTCGTGGTATCTCGACCTGCGCCGCTACGGCGGCACCCGCCACGCGGGCTTCGGTCTCGGCTTCGAGCGCCTGATCATGTACATCACCGGCATCCCCAACATCCGCGACGTCATACCCTTCCCCAGAACAACCGGCTCCGCCGAGTTCTGATTGCAAAACGCTGCACACCCTCTCCCCCGCCCGGATGAAAAGCATCGTGGGCGGGGGAGATTGTTTCCCTTAAAGACCGCGTGCTCGTCAAAAGATTAACTAATGTTCCGGCAAATGTCAAGTCAAACTGTATACACCGCCGAAAATGAATTTTTTCTCTAAATGAGTTGCAAAAGCATCCATGATGTAATACAATAGTACATAGAATGGTTGTTTTTTCAGCCGAAGTTGAATTTGTAGAAAGGTACGGTTGCATTATGGTGTATCAGGATCTTTCCCGCGCAAAGCTTCTTGAGCTTCAGAAAAGGCTTGGCGCAGAGTATGAGAAATACAAAAAGGCCGGGCTGAAGCTGGATATGTCCAGAGGGCGTCCCGGAAAAGAGCAGCTCGATATCGCAACGGACATGCTCTCGGATTCCTCCTATGTCACGCCGTCCGGCACGGACTGCCGTAACTACGGCAATCTTGAGGGTCTGCCCGAGCTGCGCGAGATACTCTCCGGCGTGCTGCACGTCCCCGCCTCCAATATTCTGATTGGCGAAAACGCCAGCCTTTCGCTGATGTATTTCTGCGTGATGACTGCGATGTTCTTCGGCGTCAGCGGCTGCAAGCCGTGGGCGCAGTGCGACAAGGTCAAGTTCCTGTGTCCGGTTCCCGGCTATGACCGCCACTTCGCCATCACCGAGGAGTTCGGCGTCGAGATGATAAACGTCGCAATGGACGGCACCGGCCCCGATATGGACACCGTCGAGCGCCTTGTTGAGAACGACGAGTCGATAAAGGGCATCTGGTGCGTGCCGAAGTATTCCAATCCGACCGGCATCACCTATTCCGACGAGACCGTCCGGCGCTTTGCGGCTCTCAAGCCGGCGGCCAAGGACTTTCGCATCTTCTGGGACAACGCCTACGGCATCCACGATCTCTATCCCGACGCCCCGGACCAGCTGCTCGACCTCTACGCCGAGTGCGTCAGGTGCGGCAGCCAGGATATGCCGTATATCTTCTTTTCCACGAGCAAGATCACCTTTGCGGGCGGCGGCGTGTCCGCAGTCGGCGCAAGCGCCGCTAATATTGCCGAGCTGCGCCATAGAATGGCCATCCGCACTATCGGCGCGGATAAGCTCAACCAGCTCCGCCATGTCAACTTCATAAAGAGCAGCGGCGGCTTCGAGAGTATTATGAAAAAGCATGCGGCGCTGCTGCGTCCCAAGTTTGAGACGGTGCTCGATATCCTCGACGCCGAGCTCTCCGGTACCGGCTCCGCAAGCTGGACCCGCCCGGCTGGCGGCTACTTCATCTCCTTCGAGACGCTGCCCGGCTGCGCGAAGAAGGTCGTCTCGATGTGTCGCGACGTGGGCGTGACGCTCACCTCCGCAGGCGCGACCTACCCCTATGGCCGCGACCCGCGCGACAGCAACATCCGCATTGCCCCGTCCGCACCGTCGATCGAGGATCTCACGGCCGCCGCGAGGCTGCTCTGCCTGTGCACGAAGCTTGCCGCCGTGGACGCGCTGCTCACCGGCGGCGACAATGCATGACCCTTTCAAGCACCATACGGGTTTCATGGTTTGCCCGGTGTTTATCTTTTCGAGAGAAATATGCCTGATCTCAGGGATCAGGCGCGCCCGGCGGCATGGCCGTCCGGACAAAAAACGAGTCCTGCATGGGGAGCAGGACTCGTTTTCTGTCCGAAAAGACCTATTTTTCAAAGACGCCTCGATAGTAGTCTGCATCAAGTATCGACTCGGCGATCTCAAACCGCCGCGCAACCTCTCTGCACATGACGTCCGCGTACCGCGAATCCACCAAAACGCCCTCATGCGGCGTGAACCGGCCGGTATAGGCGTCGTAATAGCCCTCGTTTGTCAGCCAGCTTTGGTTACCGAAGATGACCAGCGGCTCGGAATCGGAAAAAATATCGCTGCCGGACATCATGCGCGAGTCGTATTCCAGCCCGAACAGATTGGACACCGTCGGCAGGATATCCACGCTGCTGCACAGCTTATCCACCTCCACAGGCTCCATGCCGGGATTATAGATTATCAGCGCGCTCTTATACAGCTCCGTGCTGCGCTCCACCTTGTGGCCCGCCAGCTCGTCCGTCGCACTCTGGCTGAGCGCGTAGGGATAGTGATCCGCAGCCAGAACGATCACCGTTTTCTCGGCGATTCCTTTCGCCTCAAGCTGTGCCATCAAGTCCTCGAGCGCATATTCCAGCTCAAGGTTCGCGGCAATATACGCCTTCGCCTCCTCGGAATAATTCAGACCCTCAACGGCCGCGCGGTTTTTCTTCGCCATATCGTTGTGCCGGAAGTTGTAATTCATGTGTCCGCTGACGGTCATGTAATAGGCGTGGAACGGCTCGTCGTCGATATATTCGCCGATAGTCGCGGCAAACATCTCGCTGTCCGATTCCGGCCACGAAGCTCCGATCTCCAGCCCGTTGCCGACGCCCTTGTAGATATATCCCATATTCGGATGCGAGCTGTCGCGGTGATAGAAATTGTAAAGGTGGTCGTGATAGGCAACGCATTTATAGCCGCGCGCCGAGAGCTGATTGCCAAGCGCAAAGGGCAGATAATTCCCGGCGGACTGCACGAAGCTCCACGCGCCGGTCTTTGGGATGAGGCCCTGACAGTTGGCGTATTCGCCGTCGGTCGTCGAGATACCCCAGAGTGGCGAGTAGTAGTTGTTAAAGCGGAAGCCCTCGCGGCACATCTTATAGAGCAGCGGCGTCACATCCCTGTCAACCGCATATGGCGAAAAGCTCTCGGCGGTGATGAACACGAGATTTTTGCCACGGAAGATGCCGGTGCGGGAGTTCTTTTCGGTCGGCGCCTTGGAGGAGAATACGCCGTCAAGCCAGAGCCGCTCGGAATCGGTCTCGTTTTCGGCGAGCGTCTCGAAATCAACGTCTATCATGTTATATTTGTCCGCGGAATATTCCCTGTAAGCCTGCGAGACAGGCTCGAAACGGTCTGCGGAGAGCTTGCGCTCGCCTGCGGCGATGCTCTGCGTTTCGAGACGGATGGAGGTCATCACACCAAAATTGCGCACTGCCAGCAGCGAGACGAACCGGTCGTAATAGACCGAGCGCGGGCTGGGCGAGCCGGAGTTGTTCAGCCAGACGGCCCCCGCGCCGAGGAAGAACAGCAGCACCGAGAGCAGCGCCCCGGCAACGCGCGGCATGGCGCGCACACGCCCGGTGTCGATGCCGAGTCGGCGGCTGAAATAGAGCACGACAATTGGCAGGAGCGTGAGGAGCAGCGGCAGCCAGCAGTCGAGGACCGCATCGATGGTGATATCGATAAACTCAATAATCGCCCCCGCGCCGCCGGTGGATGCGACAGACGGGAAAACCGAGAAGATCCTGTAATAGACAAGATAGGTGTTGACGCAGACGAACTGCGCCGAGAGCAGCACGATGGCTATCACACGGTTCGCTTTAGGCGAAAACAGCGTGGACAGCACGGCTATAAATATCCCAAGAGAGAGCGAGAATATGAGCGTGAACAGCATACCGCGTTCAAACAGCGAGCCGAAGCCGTATATGCTCACCCTCATCACAAGCTCCATCCAGATGCAGACGGCGCAGATATATGCAAAGAAAAACCACTTTTTCCCTTTTTTCATGTTTTTCCCACCGGAGACCTCGGCGGACTGTAGAACCATCGCAATTACCTCTGACAAAAAAGATTTCACGTTATATGATAGCACAAAGCGCCGCCAATGTCACTATTCAAATAATGAGAATTGTTTAAATTATATTTGCTTACAAAAGCCCGGCGGGAGTCCTTCAAGAAGCTCTCCCGCCGAAAAATCCGGATTTTTACGCCGTTATTTCAGCTTTTCGGCGTCAAACGCGTCCAGCCAGTCGTTTGCGGCTCTGCACACCGTGGCGAGCGCGCCGTCGCCGAACGGCGTGTCCAGCCCCGCCGCCGCAACAAGCTCTGTGAAGCTCCGTGTCCCGGCCAGCCGCACCAGCTTCATATATGCCTGCCACGCCTCGCGGCGATCATGCATCATCAGCGCCCAGAATTGCAGCGCCACCGTCTGAGCGAGACAGTAGTCGATGTAATAGAACGGGCGGCGGTAGATATGAGTCTGGCGCTGCCAGCCCTTGCCCTCGCCGTAGAACGGCACCTCGCCCAGCTTCATCCACGGCATATATACGCCCAGCAGCTCGCGCCACACGCCGTGGCGCTCCGCAGGGGTGAGCTGCGGCTTTTCGTAGACGACATGCTGGAAGTGATCGACCATCGTGCCATAGGGAATGAAGGTCAGGGCGCCGGCAAGATGGGAATAGTAGAACTTGTCGGTATCCTTGCCAAAGAAGCCCTCCTCCCACGGCCATGCGAAGAATTCCATCGACATGGAGTGTATCTCGCAGGATTCCAGCGTCGGACTCTGGTTTTCCAGCGGCACAATGTTGCGCGCGGTATAGCCCGCAAACGCGTGGCCCGCCTCGTGGGTGATTACCTCGACGTCGTGGGAGGTGCCGTTAAAGTTTGCGAAGATGAACGGCGCCTTGTACTCCGGCAGGCTGGTGCAGTAGCCGCCCGCGGCCTTGCCCTTGCGGGAGAGCACGTCGAGCAGCTCGTTGTCGTACATAAAATCGATAAATTCGGCTGTCTCAGGGGACAGCTCGTGATAAAATTTTCTGCCGTGTGCAAGGATATCCTCCGGCGTGCCCTGCGGCCTTGCGTTGCCGGAGCGGAACATCAGCGCGGCGTCGGCAAAGGTGAGCGGATATGACGCGCCGGTGCGCGCGGCCTGCTGGCGGTAGATCCTGTCTGCAACCGGCACAACGTGCCTGACGACTGCCTCACGGAAGCGCTCTACGTCCTCCCTGCTATAGCTGTTGCGGGTCATGCGGTAATAGCCGAGAGTGACGTAGCTCTCATAGCCGAGCTTTTTCGCCATCGTATCGCGCAGCCGCACCAGCTCGTCGTAATATTCGTCCAGCTTTTCGCTGTTTTCGTTGTAAAAGTTGCCCTCGGCGTCCCATGCGGCGCGGCGGCGCCTGTCGTCGGCGTCCTGCTTGAGCGGCGAGAGCTGCGAGATGGTGTAGGTTCCGCCCTCGAACGGTATCTGCGCCGACGCTATGAGCTTGACGTAGTCGGCCTCGACGCGATTCTCCTGCTGTAGCTCACCGATTATCTCCGGCGAGAAGGTCTTGAGCGACATTTCGGCGTTGACAAACATCAGACGTCCGTATTTTTCCTCAAGCTGCGCGCGGAACGGCGAGGCGAGCAGCGCGTTGGTCCAGTTCTGAAGGTGCTCCTGAAGCATCGGCCCCTGCTCGTCGAGATATTTCATCTCGGCGTCGTAAAAATCGTCCGCAGTATTGATGCTGTTGCGCACGTAGGCTATCGAGAACATGGTGTCAAGCTTTGACGACAGCTCGTTCATCGCGAGAAACACGCCGTCCGCCGCCTCAAAGCTTTCCGCCGCCAAAAAGCCGGCGGTCAGCTCGGTGATATCCCTCCTCGCCGCCTCAAAATCCGGACGCACATAGGGCATATCGCTGAATTTCATATGCTTCATCCTTTCGCTTTTCACATAGACACAGCCGCGCCGGACGCTTTTGCGGAAAGCGCCCGGCGCAACCAATATTACCGGATATTATCAGTCTTTTTCCTCGTCGCGCATTGCCTTGGCCTCTTCGATAACGGCCGCTTCGAGCATCTGCGGGAGCTGCTCATAGCGCTCGAATTTGAGGGTAAAGCTGCCACGGCCCTGGGTGACGGAGCGGAGCATTGTGGAGAAATCGTACATCTCACTCATCGGCACCTCCGCCTCGATCTCGGTCAGCTTGCCGGTCGGGGTCATGCCGAGGACGCGTCCGCGGCGCTTATTGAGGTCGCCCATGATATCGCCGGTGTTACTGTCCGGAATGAGCACCTTGAGGCTTCCGATCGGTTCGAGAAGAACCGGGCTTGCCTGCGGGATGCCCGCCTTAAACGCGAGACGCGCAGCCATCTGGAAAGACATATCGTTGGAGTCGACGGGGTGATAGGAGCCATCCACCAGCCTTGCGAGCACGCCAACCATCGGATAGCCCGCCATGGTGCCGGTCTTGACCGCGTCGCGCAGGCCCTTTTCGACCGCCGGGAAGAAGTTGCGGGGAACGGAGCCGCCAAAGACGCTCTCCTCGAATACGAGATCGTCGCTGTCAGTCGGCTCGAACTCGATCCACACGTCGCCGTACTGGCCGTGGCCGCCGGACTGCTTCTTGTGCTTGCCCTGAACCTTGACCTTCTTGCGGATTGTCTCGCGATATGCAAAGCGCGGCTTGACAAGGGATATCTCAACGCCGAACTTGCTCTTGAGCTTGCTGATGATAACGTCGAGGTGCTGCTCGCCAAGTCCGGAGAGAAGCTGCTGGTGGGTCTCGGCGTTCATCTCGAAGTGGACGGTCGGATCCTCCTCCATCAATCTCTGGAGGCCCTGAGCTATCTTGCCCTCGTCGCCCTTGCTCTTCGGCACTACTGCCATGGTCAGGCAGGCGGTCGGATACTGCGTCTTTGCAAACCTCACGACGCGCTTGGGGTCGCAATAGCTGTCGCCGGTGACGGCCTCACCGAGCTTGGTGACGGCGCCGATGTCGCCCGCGCCGATATAATCGGTGTCCTCCTGCTTCTTGCCGCGCACGAACACCAGCTTACCCAAGCGCTCGGTCTGGCCGGTTCTGGCGTTGACGGGCGAGACATCGGCGGAGAGCTTGCCCGCGACAACCTTGAAGAAAGAGAGCTTGCCGACAAACGGGTCGGCGACGGTCTTGAATACGTAGGACGCGAGCGGCGCGTTTTCGTCGCACCTGATCTCGACCTCCTTATCGTCCGCGTCAAGCGCCTTTTCGGAGGCGGACTCGGCGGCGGAGGGGATTATCGACGTAATGGTGTTCATCAGCAGATCGACGCCCTCGAGGCTGGTGGGAGCGCCGCAGAGAACGGGCGCGAGCGCACCGGAGGCGATACCGAGCTTGAAGCCCTTCTCCATGTCCTCCTTGGTGAACGCTTCGCCGTCGAAGAACTTGTTCATCAGCTCCTCGTCCGTCTCGGCAATGGCCTCGCTGAGCTCCATCATGCACTCCTCGATGGAATCGGCCGCACCTGCGGGAACCTCGACCTCCTTGCACTTGCCTCCGGCGTAGGCATACGCCTTGTTATCGACAAGATTGATGTAGCAGACGACCTTGTGATCCTCTACATACGGGATGATGAGCGGGCAGACCGAGGAGCCGAAGCTCTCGCGCAAACCGGCGAGAACCTTGAAATAATCCGAGTTGTCGGTATCGAGCTTGGTGACGAAGAACATCTTGAATTTGTTGTTGGCGGCCGCAATGTCGAACGCCTTTTCGGTTCCGACGCTGACGCCGGAACGGCCGGAAACGGCTATCAGAACAGTCTCCGCCGCACGGACGCCCTCATGGAAGCCCGCTGCAAAATCGAAAAGACCCGGCGTATCGAGCAGGTTTATCTTGGTGTCGTTCCAGATAAACGGCGCCACCGCGGTGCTTACCGTTACGGCGCGCTTGATCTCTTCGGCGTCAAAGTCGCAGACAGTATTCCCGTCCGCCACCTTGCCGAGGCGGTCGGTAGCTCCGGCTATGTAAAGCATCGCCTCTGCGAGCGAGGTCTTACCGCTGCCGCTGTGTCCAGCTATCGCGATATTTCTGATTTTGCCGGCGTTGAACTGTTTCAAAACAAAATTCCCCTTTCCGGACGTCGGGACATGTCCCGAGCCGTTCGTATAAATTCTAAAAGCGTCATGTGCTTCGTATTACATTGTATTACATTGGTATCAACGTGAACGGATGAAAACGCTGCATCTTTGCCGCTATACAAACTATTATACTACATTCGGCATAATTTCCGCAATAGTCTTTTTACCCTTTTGAAACTATGTAATATAAATTTTTTTGATTCTATATTGTGTATTTCAACTAATTTTTTCAACTCTCATGTCAGAAATCACAGTTTTGGAAATTGTTTTTGTGTGTTCTGATCCGTCATCCATGCCTGCTCACAGCTTGACTACACACCGGCGGTACTCGGCGCCGCAGCCGGCCGGCTCGGGACGGCAGAGATCGAACAGGTCGGCGGCGCGCGCCTCGCACAGCGCATATTCCTCCGGCACGTCCGTCAGCGACGCGACGGCGCGCACATTCCGGCTCGCCAGCCGCACCAGCTCCTCGCCCGCCCGCGTCATCCCGAGAATGCGCAGATATCCCGGCGCGCTGCGGCAGAGCTGCGCGGGAACGCCGAGAAGCGCATTCATCGCCGCGCGGCGTATCCGCGCCGAGGGAAAGCGCTTTGTTGTCGCGGCGGCGACGAAGGCCTCCGGAGATACCGCCGAGCGCGATATATTATAGAGGCGGTTCGGCAGACCCTCGCTCATGTCCGGGAGCTGCGCGAAATCCCCGGCGCTCATGCAGCGCAGCCGCGCCAGTACAGCCATGTCGAGCCGCCCGGTGTCGCAGGGCATACCGCCGCGCTCCTCCTCGTCGAGAAATACGCCGAGAGCAGGCTCCGGGACGTACCGCCGCATTGCCGTGACGCCGCGCTCGCGGCAGACCCCACGCAGATACGATGCGCTTGCAAAGCCGCTCGACGGCGAAAAGGAGTCGTGATTCACCCTTGTGCGCGGTATCGCCGCGGCGTCTATCCTGCGTCCGTCGAGCAGGATGCGGCGCAGATACTCCACCGCAAGGATGTCGTTCGGGCGCGTCAGCAGCTCCGCGTTCCCGCCCAGCTCCGCCACCGCAAGCTGTCGCGCAAGCGCATACGACCGCCCCTGCATGACCCTCTCGCGTATCCGCCGGTCGGCCGCCTCGCCGCACAGCAGCGCTGCGGTACGTTCAAGCTCGCCGATATCTCCCGATTCGCTTCCGAAGAACAGCGTGGCCCCGGCCTCAGCGAAGGCGTTCGCAAGCGTCACGCCGCCGAATGCAAACCTCTCGGCCGTCGCCATTGCGTAGGGCAGCGGCAGCTCGGCGACGAGATCCGCCCCGCACACCAGCGCCGCGTGCGCCCTGACCGACTTGTCCGCTATCGCCGCCTCGCCGCGCTGGACGAAGCTCCCGCTCATTATCACCGCCACCCGGTCGAAGCCAAGAGAGCGCACGGCGTCCAGTTGATAGGCATGTCCGTTGTGAAAAGGATTGTATTCCGCTATAATTATGGCTGTTTTCACGATTTTTCTCCATGTCCGCAATTTTTTCTTGATATTTGCCTCCTCTTGTAATAATATAGTAATGTATCAGCAAAGTCAAGGGGGTACTCTTGGCTTTGTACGTTGTGCATTTAAACGGAAAGAATAAATATGTAAGGAATGGTACGAAAGTGAAAATTCTGGTAATCAACGCAGGCAGCTCCTCCCTCAAGTATCAGCTCATCGACATGTCCGACGAGTCTGTTATTGCCAAGGGAAACATCGAACGCATCGGCGTGGGCGGCATCATCACCCACAAGGTCGCCGACGGCCGCTCCGTCAAGGAGAACAAGCCCTTTGCGACCCACAAGGACGCCTTTGAAGAGCTGGTCGCCCGTCTAACCACCGGCGAGCTCGCCGTTCTCTCCGATATCCACGAAATCGCGGCGATAGGTCACCGCGTCCTCCACGGCAGCGAGAAGTACAAGAAAACCACCCTCATCACCGACGAGGTCATCTATGATATCGGCGTGACCTTCAAGGATCTCGGCCCGCTTCACAATCCTCCTCAGGCAGTCGCCATGCAGGCCTGCCGCGACGTTTTCGGCCCTGAGGTTCCGATGGCCGCCGTCTTTGACACCTCGTTCCACCAGACCATGCCCGACAAGGCGTATATCTTCGGCATCCCCTACGAGTACTATGAGAAGTACCACATCCGCCGCTACGGCTTCCACGGCACCAGCCACCGCTTTGTCAGCGCCCGCGTCGCCGAGCTGATGGGCCGTCCGATCGAGGAGCTGAAGATAATCTCCTGCCACCTCGGCAACGGCTCCTCCATAACCGCCGTCGATAAGGGCAAATCCGTCGATACCACCATGGGCTTCACTCCTCTTGACGGCGTCATCATGGGCACCCGCTCCGGCGGCATCGATCCCTCCGTCGTGACCTATATCATGGATAAGGAGGGCCTCTCTCCCGCCGAGATGAACGACCTTCTCAACAAAAAGAGCGGCTTCATCGGCCTTTCCGGCAAATCCACCGACTCTCGCGACATCGTCGATCTCTCCCTTGCCGGAGATTATCGCGCCGCCCTCACCGCGCACGCCCTGCGCTATCAGATCAAGAAGTTCATCGGCGCCTACACTGCGGCGATGAACGGCGTCGACGCCATTGCCTTCACCGGCGGCATCGGCGAGAACTCCCTGCATCTGCGCAGCGAGGTCTGCGAGGACATGGACTACCTCGGCATCAAGATCGACGAGGAGCTCAACGTGAAATACGACCGTAAGGAGCACGAGATCTCCGCTCCCGATGCCCGCGTCAGGACCTTTATCATCAAGACCAACGAGGAACTGCTGATTGCCCGCGACACCAAGACTCTTGTGGAAGCCCTCTGACCCCTCGAACACACGTCACAGGACCGGATATCCATGCGATACCCGGTCCTGTTTTTGTTAAAGCCTCAGTCCGCGGAGCGCCGCGCAGACGCGCTCTATCTCGGAATCGGTGATATACGGATGGATCGGCAGCGAGAGCACGCGCTCACAAAGCCAATCCGAGACGGTTTGCTCCGGCGCGCCGCAGCCGTAAGCCTCTTGGCGGCTGACTGGACGCGGATAGTATATCGCGAACGGCACTCCCGCCGCACGCAGTCGCTTCATTGCGCTCTCACGCTCCTCCGGCCCGGAAAAGCGGACGGTGTACTGTGCCCATGCCGGACGGCAGCCGGGCGGCTGACAGGGCGTTTTCAGCGTCGCGCGCAGCCCGCGCAGGCCGTCGGTATAAAGCGCCGCCGCCCTGCGCACCGCCGCCAGCTCGTATCTTCTGAACGCCTCCAGCTTTGCCAGCAGCACCGCCGCCTGCACCGTGTCCAGCCGCGAATTGCAGCCGACGCGCAGATTCTCATATTTGTTTTCGCCGCGTCCGTGCTCGCGCAATGAGCGCACAAGCTCCGCCAGCCCCTCGTCATCCGTGAACACCGCACCGCCGTCGCCGTAGCAGCCGAGCGGCTTCGCGGGGAAAAATGAGGTCGCCGCCGCAAGGCCGAAGCTGCATGCGCGCCGCCCGTCAGCCTCGCCCCCGAAGCCCTGCGCCGCGTCCTCAAAGAGCAGCAGACCGTTTTCGGCGGCAATTTCTTCAAGCTGCGGCCAATCGGCCGGCAGCCCGAAGAGATCGACAGCCAGTATCGCGCGCGCTCTCACGCCCTCCTCACGCGCTTTTGCTATCGCCCGGCGCAGCGCGATAGGAGAGAGGTTAAAGGTGTCGCGCTCCGGCTGCACAAACAGCGGCGCGGCGCCCGTGCGCGAGACCGCCTCGGCTGTTGCAAAAAAGGTGAAATCCGGCACGAATACTGCGTCCCCTCTGCCAATTCCCGCCGCCGCGAGCATCAGCGTCAGCGCGTCGGTGCCGCTTCCGCAGGTGATACAGCGCTTTGCCCCAACATATTCCGCCAGCCGTTCCTCAAGCTGCGCCACCTCCGCCCCTCCGATGAAGCGGCTCTCCTCGGCCACCTTGCCGACACGCCACGCTATCTCCTCGCGCAACGCGTTGTACTGCCGTTTCAGATCGTGAAACTCCATTTCCACAGCCCCCCTCCGCGCGCCCGGCGCGGTTGACATTTATCCGTGCGGCGGCTATAATTGAATTGTGTCAAAGCTGCCGCTTGATGCGCTCCAGCGCGCTCTTTTCCAGCCGCGACACCTGCGCCTGCGAGATGCCCACCTCCTTTGAGACCTCCATCTGTGTCTTGCCGCCGAAAAAGCGCAGCGACAGGATGCGCTTTTCCCGCTCGTCAAGCCTTCCGACAGCCTCCTTGAGCGCAAGCTCCTCCATCCAGTCGGTGTCCCCGCCCCTGTCGCCGATTTGATCCATTACATATATAGTGTCGCCGGAATCGGAATAGACCGGCTCGTACAGCGAAACCGGCTCGACTATCGCCTCGAGCGCCGTGACCACCTGCGCCTTATCCACGCCCATCTCCTGCGCTATCTGCTCGACGGCCGGCTCGCGCAGGTCGCGGTTAATCAGCCTTTCCCTCGTCTGCATCGCGCGGTAGGCGGTGTCGCGCATCGAGCGCGAGACGCGTATACTGTTGTTGTCGCGCAGATAGCGGCGTATCTCTCC